>DATERH010000246.1:0-16350 GCA_035271785.1 Buttiauxella sp. | reverse complement strand
AACGACTCTTCAATCACCCTGCGCTCCATCATTCCACCGCCAATCGTGCCCATCACGCTGCCATCGTTTCGCACCAACATTTGTGCGCAATGACGCGGTGTTGAACCCCGGCTATCCACAATCTGAGCCAGCGCAAAGGGGCTGTTTTGTTGCTCCAGTTTTGCTGCTTCTGCGAAAATCTTCATGATTGCCTCGACAAATTTTTTATCAACTAACAGCGCTTTCACTGCGCTGTAACACATGGGTAATAGGTGGGAACTCCCGGACCGCCCCCAACCAAATGGCATCAATATCCGTGCTGGCGAGAATGCCTGGCAGAATGCCGTTAATATTCTCAAGATGAGAACATTGGTTAATTAGCCAGATTCGTCTGGCCTGTGACGGTGCCTGTTTAAACATGCCCTGCGGGTGGTTAATAAAGTGCGTCAGGGCTTCAGTACCAAACCGCTCCCCCTGCTGCAGGCCGGTGATGGCGCTAAACAATGGCCAGCGATGTACATTTTGCGGCCCTATTGGCTGGCCTATTGTTTGCCCACCCGTGAGGGCAATAACGAAGTGACTGCTTTCTGGTATGCAAGGTTCGTGCAAAGCTGGGGCTTTGAGAGGAAAACCGCGAGATCCGTCAGATTCAACCAGCAGCACATCGGCAATATTTCTTTTTGCCAGCGCATCAATTTGCTGCGAAGAGAACCCCAGCACTTTTCTATTTTCTTGATTCCAGCCGGCAAAACAGGCAACAGCCGGCACAGGAAACGCGGCACCCGGGAGCATATTGGGTGAACGGCAAAACAGAACGGGCATATTTTCTTCGGGCAAGTACATCTGCGTAGTCGTGGTGACAATCACGCGTTTACCCATACCTATGAACTCACGGGCCAGCCAGAATAAGGTACTGGTTTTCCCGCCTGCTCCCACAAGACTAATCACTGCCGTTTTCTGGTTGAATGATTTCTTCTCATCACAAATAGAATTCAAGGGTTCAGGAACATTCGCCATCCACATTATTTCCACCACACAATGTAAATATAATGATCTCCAACCGTAACGAACTGGATGTTTATATTTACAGAAGTTAACATTGTAATTAATTGTATATCGAAGCCACTTTCATCAACTTAAAACAATACCGACCCCACTGGGTAATTTCCATGACATGAAATACCAAACGGCATTATTTTTGCAACTTCTTTTAGTTTATCGATTGCGTTCAAATTAGAGTCTTTATTGCAGACTATTTTTATCAAAATGATAGTCAAATTCCATTTATGAGAATTATTAAAAGCGTGAGAAACAATGCTTGATAACGATGCCTATTATTGATTTTCATTCTCAATCAGGCAAGTGTGAAGCATTTCACAAAAAGACATTAATATTAGAAGCAGCTCGCATTTATTATTATCAACCCGTTCAATTAACTCCTCTGGCTCGATATTTGCACATTCAAAGGTAACTATTTCCGTGGGTAAGCCACAAACGCTATTGCCCTATAATTTGTCGCAAGGAGAGTGTCATGGGAGATATTATGCGTCCGGTTCCGTTCGAAGAACTATTGACGCGAATTTTCGATGAGTATCAGCAGAGTAATTCTATCTTTGGGATTCCGGCTCAACAGTTTTACCGTGCGAATCCAACATCCGCATTTAATGTATTTGGTGAAACGTGTGAAACTCCCATTGGCCCAGCGGCTGGCCCTCATACTCAATTAGCACAGAACATTATCGTGTCCTGGTTAACTGGCGGTCGTTTTATCGAACTGAAAACCGTACAGATTCTTGATCGCCTGGAACTGGAAAAACCGTGTATTGATGCCGAAGACGAAGCATTTAATACCGAGTGGTCCACCGAATTTACCCTTCCCAAAGCCTACGACGAATATCTCAAAGCCTGGTTCATTCTCCATTTGCTGGAAAAGGTGTTTTCACCCAAACCAGGACACGCGCAGAAATCATTTATCTTTAATATGAGTGTCGGATACAACCTCGAAGGCATTCGCCAGCCGCCGATGCAGCAGTTTATCCATTCAATGATGGATGCCTCAGCACATCCAGATTTCGTGCGTTATCGCAAAACCTTGCAACAGTGGCTGCAAAACGATGCATTCATTAATCGCTTTGCTTTGCTGGTAGAACGTAAACCAGAGCTGGCGGTCCTGTCTGAATCTATCCCTGCCACACTGGTAAAAGGCGTGACGCTTTCGACCATGCATGGCTGCCCGCCAGATGAAATCGAAGCCATTTGTCGTTACATGCTAGAAGAAAAACACCTGAATACTTTCGTGAAACTCAACCCGACGCTGCTCGGTTATAAGCGCGTCAGAGAGATTCTGGATACTTGTGGTTTCGACTATATCGGCCTGAAAGAAGAGTCATTCGGTCATGACCTGAAACTCCAGCAGGCGCTGGAAATGCTGCAACGGTTAATGGCTCTGGCGAAAGAAAAACAGCTCGGTTTTGGCGTTAAGTTAACCAACACGTTGGGCACCATTAATAACAAAGGGGCATTACCTGGCGAAGAAATGTATATGTCAGGCCGTGCACTGTTCCCGCTGTCGATAAACGTAGCGGCAGTGCTTTCCCGCGCCTTTGATGGCCTGCTGCCTATCTCCTATTCTGGCGGTGCCAGTAAATTCACCATTCGGGATATTTTTGAAACCGGTATTCGCCCTATCACTATGGCGACGGATTTGCTCAAACCTGGCGGCTACTTGCGTATGCTCGATTGCATGCGTGAGCTAGAAAAATCAAACGCCTCTTCGCTGATGCATGTTGACGTTGAACGCCTTGAAACCCTGGCAAGACGTGCCATCAGCATGGAATACACGCAAAAACACTGGAAGTCAGAAGACAAGATTGATGCGGGGGGCCCGTTACCGCTCACCGATTGCTACGTCGCACCTTGCGTCAGCGCCTGCGCCATTAAACAAGATATTCCTGAATACATCCGCCTGATGGGTGAAGGGCGTTATACCGATGCGCTGGAAGTGATTTACCAACGCAATGCGCTCCCTGCTATCACCGGTCATATCTGTGATCACCAATGCCAAAGCAACTGTACGCGTCTGGACTACGACAGCGCACTGAATATCCGCGAACTCAAAAAAGTGGCGCTGGAAAAAGGCTGGGAAGGCTACAAACAGCGCTGGCATAAACCTGCAGGTTCAGGTTCCCGCCACCCTGTTGCGGTCATCGGTGCAGGCCCTGCTGGGCTTTCGGCTGGTTACTTCCTCGCACGTGCCGGGCACCAGGTCACGGTGTTTGAACGCGAGGCCAATGCAGGCGGCGTGGTGAAAAATGTGATTCCACAGTTCCGTATTCCGGCTGATCTTATCCAGCATGATATTGATTTTGTCGCCGCCCATGGCGTGAAATTTGAATATAACTGCCCGCCAGATCTGACCTTTGAACAACTACAAAAAGAAGGTTTCCACTATGTATTGGTCGGCACCGGGACCGATAAAAACAGCGGTGTGAAACTGGCGGGTGACAACCGCAATGTTTACAAATCTCTGCCCTTCCTGCGTGACTACAATCGCGGCGTAAAACTCAATCTCGGTAAACATGTTGCGGTAGTGGGCGCAGGTAACACAGCAATGGATTGTGCTCGGGCCGCACTACGCGTGCCGGGTGTAACAGAAGTCACTGTCCTTTACCGCCGCACGGCCAGTGAAATGCCAGCATGGCGCGAAGAGTATGAAGAAGCGCTGCAAGATGGCGTGCAGTTTATGTTCCTGACCAACCCAGAACACTTTGCCGAAGATGGCTCGTTAACGGTACGGAAGATGGAATTAGGTGAAGCGGATAGTTCAGGCCGTCGCCGCCCTGTTGCATCTGACAAAACCGAAACCCTGCATTTCACGGCCTTAATTACTGCTATTGGCGAACAGCAAGATTGTGAAGCGCTGGCTGCAATGGGCGTGCCGCTTGATGAACAAGGTTGGCCAGCGGTGGCCTCTGACAGTGGTGAAACCACAAAACCGGGTCTGTTCTTGATTGGTGATGTGCAAAGCGGCCCCTCTTCGATTGTGGCAGCCATCGGCACCGCACGGCGGGCGACGGATACCATTCTAGAGCGCGAAAACATTCACTCTCGCCACGGTGACAAATACTGGAACAACGTGGATCCGCAGCATGTTTATCAACGCAAAGGCAACATCGCCGTCAAAATGGTGCATAAAAACGACCGCGACAACTTTGTGAAACAAGAGTCCGAACGCTGCCTGGAATGTAATTACATCTGTAGCAAATGCGTCGATGTTTGCCCGAACCGCGCCAATATTTCTATTGCCGTTCCCGGCTTCCAGAACCGCTTCCAGACGCTGCATCTTGACGCGTTCTGCAATGAATGTGGCAACTGCGCCCAATTCTGCCCGTGGCAAGGCAAACCGTACAAAGACAAATTAACCATTTTCAGCTTGCCTGAAGACTTTACCAATAGCAGCAACCCAGGCTTTTACGCTGACGGCAACGACATCAGCATCCGCCTGCACCAACAGGAATGGAAGTTATCGATCAACGATGACGGCCAGTTCCATGAAACCCCGCACGAACTGGGCGACATCTGCAGGATTATCAGCCATGTGCATACACATCATCGCTATCTGTTAGGAAAAGTGGAGGCCTGATTATGTTGATTCTGAAAAATGTCACTGCCGTACAATTTTCTCCGCCGCAAGTACAACAAAACGTTGATATTGCGATTGAAGGTAGCGAGATAATCAACGTCGGCTCAGGGCTGGTTGGGGATTACCCATCGGCGACAGTAAAAGAGATGCACGGGCGTATTGTTATGCCTGGCATTGTCTGTGCGCATAACCATTTCTACTCTGGGTTATCGCGCGGCATTACTGCGCAAATCCCCCCTTGCCCAGATTTTATCTCGACACTAAAAAACCTCTGGTGGCGACTTGACCGCACACTCGACGAAGAGTCGCTTTATTACAGTGGGCTGATTTGTTCGCTTGAAGCGATTAAAAGCGGCTGTACGTCAGTCATTGACCACCACGCGTCGCCTCATTACATCGCCGGTTCACTCAGCACGTTACGTAATGCTTTCCTGAAAGCTGGGCTGCGCGGCATGACCTGTTTTGAAACGACTGATCGCAATGGCGGGCTTGAGGAACTAGAAGCCGGTGTTGCGGAAAACGTTAATTTCGCACGACTCATTGATAGCGCGCGTACTGCGGGAAAAGAACGGTATCTGGTTGAAGCTCATATTGGGGCTCATGCCCCATTTACCGTGCCTGATGCTGGACTGGCGATGCTTTCTGACGCGGTTAAGTTAACCGGTCGTGGCCTGCATATTCATGCCGCCGAAGATCAATATGATGTTTCTCATAGCCATGATAAATACGGCAAAGATCTGCTGGCACGCCTCGCTGAGTATGACTTGCTCAACAGTAAAACATTGATTGCCCACGGTCTGTATCTTTCAAAAGAAGATATTCGTCTGCTCAATGAGAAAGACGGATTCCTCGTCCACAACGCACGATCCAACATGAATAACCATGTTGGCTACAACCACCAGCTTGCCGAATACCACAACCTGGCTCTGGGTACGGACGGTATCGGTTCAGATATGTTTGAAGAGCTGAAATTTGCTTTCTTCAAACACCGTGACGCAGGCGGCCCACTGTGGCCAGACAGCTTCGCGCGCTATTTATGGAACGGTAATACCCTGCTGTCCCGCAACTTTAATGCCAAATTTGGCTGCCTGGCCGCGGGCTATAAAGCCGACCTCACCATTTGTGATTACTTATCGCCAACACCACTGCAGGCCGAAAATATCGGCGGTCATCTGGCGTTTGGTATGGGCTCATCCAGCGTTCATAGCGTGATGATTGATGGCGTGATGGTTTATGAAGACCGTGAATTTGCCTTCGATTGTGAACCGATTTATGCCGAAGCCAGAAAGGTAGCGGCAAAAATGTGGCGACGTATGGATGCTAAAAAATAATCACTCGTGACGCTTATGCCATAAGAGTCCGAAAAAAGAGAGGAAAACATGATTAAGCAATTTTTCCGCGTCACAACCATTGAACAAGCGATGGAACTGAAGCAGCACTATCAAGACAACGCAGTGTGGATGGCAGGCGGCAGCAAACTCAATGCAACGCCTACACGTACAGAATGCAGTGTTGCGATCTCCTTGCAGGGTTTGCCCATCGACAAAGTGGAATGGGACAACGGTACGCTGCGCATCGGTTCGCTAGTCACACTGCAAAAACTGCGCGACACCGTTTATATCCCGCAAGCGCTGTACGACGCGTTGGGTTTTGTCTATTCACGCCATGTGCGTAACCAGGCCACGTTGGGCGGTGAAATTGCAGCGCACCAACCCGAATCAGTGCTTATCCCCTTGTTGCTGGTGCTGGAGACCGAACTTTTATTTGCCGATGGCGAAATCTTAACGCTAGAAGAATATTTGCAGTCACCAGGCGATCGCTTACTGGTCGAAGTCATCATTCACGATCTTTTCCGTCGTTGTGCTACGCGTAAATTCAGCCGTTCCGCCGGCGGTTGGGCCGTCGTCACAGCAGCCGTTGCGATAACCGAAAACGAAGAAATCCGTATCGCGCTGGATGGTGTGGCTGAAAAACCATTACGGGTGCGCGACGTAGAATCTCTGTCTTTACAGGGGGAAGCTCTCGAAAAGGCGGTTAGTGCGGCGATTCATCCACACGCAGACTTATCGGGTAGCAAAGCATTTAAACAACATATTGCCGGAGTCCTGGTCGCTGACCTGCTTACTGATTGCCTACAGCAAGATGAGGTAACGAAATGATGATTCACTTTACGCTGAACGGAACACCACGCGAAATCGAGTGTGCAGCCGGGGAAAATGTACAGAAACTGCTGTTCGGGCTTGGCCTGCATTCGGTACGCAATAGTGATGATGGCTTTGGCTTTGCCGGTTCTGATGCCATTTTGTACAACGGTGTCATCGTTAATGCCTCGCTACTGATTGCGGCCCAACTTGAAGGTGGTGAAATAAAAACAGCCGAATCACTGGGTCGCTGGAACCAGCTAAGCCTGGTGCAACAGGCGATGGTGGATACGGGCATTGTGCAATCAGGCTACAACGACCCCGCCGCAGCGCTGATTTTGACTGATTTACTGGACCGAATCCCGTCACCAACCCGCGAGGATATTGACGATGCGCTCTCAGGGCTGTTCAGCCGAGATGCCGGTTACCAACAGTTTTATCAAGTTGTGGACCTGGCAAAAACACGCCTAACCGACCCTACTTACCAGCCAACAGTCGCCCCTACCTTCCGCCATGATCTCGCCGTTATCGGCAAACGGCATCCTAAGTCTGATGCGGCAAACATGGTGCAGGCGAAACCTTGTTATGTCGAAGACCGTGTTCCTAAAGATGCCTGTGTGGTGAAAATGCTACGCAGTCCGCATCCACACGCGCTGATTACCCATCTGGATGTCAGCAAAGCAGAAGCGTTGCCGGGGGTGGTTCATGTGATTACCCAGTACAACTGCCCAGATATTTACTACACCCCGGGTGGACAAAGTGCGCCGGAACCTTCCCCGCTTGACCGCAGAATGTTTGGTAAAAAAATGCGCCACGTCGGCGACCGCGTTGCGGCGGTGGTCGCAGAAAACGAAGAGATAGCCCTGGCGGCACTCAAACTCATCGACGTTGAATATCAGGTTTTAAAACCTGTGATGTCGATTGATGAAGCAATGGCAGAAGATGCCCCGCGCGTTCATGACGAAAAAGTAGTTTATGTGAACGGTGCGCCAGCTGATCTGGAAGTGCAAAACCGCCACGCAGCCGAGCGTGACGAACATATGATAATCAACTTCCCGATTGGTGCACGTCCGGAAAAAAATATCGCCGCCAGCATTCATGGGCGTATTGGCGATGTCGACAAAGGCTTTGCCGACGCCGATGTGGTTATCGAACGCACCTACGAGTCAAAACAGGTGCAGCAGTGCCCGACAGAAACCCACGTTTGCTTCAGCTACATGGATGGCGACCGTTTGGTAATCCATGCATCAACCCAAGTTCCCTGGCACTTACGCCGCCAGGTCGCGCGATTAGTGGGTTTAAAGCAGCATAAAGTCCATGTCATCAAAGAGCGCGTGGGTGGTGGCTTTGGCTCCAAACAAGATATTTTGCTCGAAGAGGTTTGTGCCTGGGCAACTTGCGTAACCGGTCGTCCGGTCTATTTCCATTACACTCGCGAAGAAGAATTCATCGCTAATACCTCGCGTCACGTCGCCAAAGTGACGGTGAAAATGGGTGCCACTAAAGATGGCCGACTGACTGCCATCAAAATGGATTTCCGCGCCAATACGGGGCCGTATGGCAACCACGCCCTCACTGTGCCGTGTAATGGCCCAGCATTGTCACTGCCGCTTTACCCTTGCGATAACGTCGATTTCCAGGTCACCACTTACTACAGCAACATCTGCCCAACCGGCGCATATCAAGGTTATGGCGCCCCGAAAGGCAATTTTGCGTTAACAATGGCAATGGCAGAACTGGCGGAAAAACTGGGTATCGACCAGTTAGACATGGTTGAAATTAACCGGGTACGCGAAGGCCAGGATCTGAAAATCCTCGGAGCGATTGGCGAAGGGAAAATGCCAACGTCAATTCCAACCGCTGCCAGTTGCGCGCTGGAACCCATCTTGCGCAAAGGCCGCCAGCTTATCGAATGGGATTCACCAAAAACGGTGGATGGCGATTGGCACACCGGCCGTGGCGTGGCAATCATTATGCAGAAATCCGGTATCCCTGATATCGACCAGGCCAACTGCATGATCAAACTGGAGTCGGACGGTACGTTTATTGTTCACTCAGGTGGCGCGGATATCGGCACTGGCCTTGATACTGTAGTCGGCAAACTATCGGCTGAGGTGCTGTGTTGCCCACTGTCTGAGATACACGTTATTTCCGGTGATACCGACCACGCACTGTTCGACAAGGGCGCTTACGCTTCTTCTGGCACCTGTTTCTCCGGTAATGCGGCAAAAAATGCAGCAGAGAATTTACGCGAAAAAATTCTCTTCCACGGCGCGCAAATGCTGGGTGAACCCCTGGAAGATGTGCAGGTGGTGGCACCGGGAATTGTGCGCGGCAAGCTTGGAGAAGTGACCTTTGCACAAATCGCCCACAAGGCTGAAACCGGCACTGGCTTTGGTACTTTAGTTGCCACAGCCACTTACATCACCCCTAACTTTGCCTTCCCGTTTGGGGCGAACTTTGCCGAAGTTGCCGTTAATACACGTACCGGCGAAATCAAGCTCAACAAGTTCCATGCTTTATTGGACTGTGGAACGCCTATCAACCCGGACCTGGCACTTGGGCAAATCTATGGCGCCTCCATGCGTGCTATCGGACATAGCCTGACTGAAGAGATTCAGTATGACGCAAGCGGGATCCCATTGACGCGTGACCTCCGCACCTACGGCGCACCGATGATTGGCGATATCCCTCGTGATTTCCGCGCGTTTCTCGTTCCCAGCGAGGACCATGTTGGGCCGTACGGTGCCAAGTCCATTTCAGAAATTGGTGTCAACGGTGCAGCTCCAGCTATTGCGATAGCGATTCATGATGCTTGCAACGTGTGGATCCGGGAATGGAATTTCACCCCTGAGAAAATATTGCATGCATTAGGGAAAATCTGAATTGAGGAGGCCGTGTCAGCGGCCTCAACTCTTCCCACAGCCTGAATGGAACAATTGCTGTGAATCACTGAGGGATAAAAAATGACTGGTTTACAAAATCTGAAGGCCGTGCGTGGGAACTTCCTTGATGTCACACGCACAATTTCACACCCTGAAGAAATCGAGTCAGCGTTGCGATTTGTTGAAGATGGTCTGTTGCTAATAAGCGAAGGCAAAGTGGTGTGGTTTGGCACATGGGAAGAGGGGAAATCGCGAGTACCAGATTCTATCCGCGTGCGTGATTATCGTGGGAAGCTCATCGTACCGGGCTTTGTCGACACCCATATTCACTATCCGCAAAGTGAAATGGTTGGCGCGTACGGTGAACAACTTCTCGAGTGGCTAAATAAGCACACCTTCCCCACCGAGCGACGCTATAAAGACCCTGTGTATGCGCGCGAAATGGCCTCATTTTTCCTCAAACAGTTACTGCGCAACGGCACCACAACCGCACTAGTATTTGGCACGGTTCATCCAGAATCCGCCAACGCGTTGTTTGAAGCGGCAAGCGGTATCAACATGCGCATGATTGCCGGTAAGGTGATGATGGACAGGAACGCGCCAGAATGGTTGCTGGATGATGCAGAAAGTAGCTACCAGGAAAGTAAGGAATTGATCGAACGCTGGCATAAAAATCGCCGCTTGTTGTACGCCATCACACCGCGTTTCGCACCGACCTCAACCCCTGAACAACTGGCTATGGCGCAGCGTCTGCGCGAAGAATATCCCGACACCTGGGTTCACACGCATTTGTGCGAAAACAAAGACGAAATTGCCTGGGTAAAAGAGCTGTTCCCGGAGCGGAAAAACTATCTCGATGTTTACCATCACTACGGTTTGACCGGTAAAAACAGTGTCTTTGCCCACTGTATTCATCTTGAGGAAGAAGAGTGGGATTGCCTGCATAAAACCGAATCCACCATCGCCTTTTGCCCAACGTCCAATCTTTATCTCGGCAGCGGCTTATTCAATTTGCAAAAAGCCTGGCGCAAGAAAATCAAAGTCGGTATTGGCACTGACATCGGCGCAGGCACCACTTTCAACATGCTGCAAACCCTCAATGAAGCTTACAAAGTGATGCAGCTTCAGGGTTACCGACTGTCGGCTTATGAAGCCTTCTACCTTGCCACCCTTGGCGGGGCTCACTCAATAGGACTTGATAGTTTTATTGGTAATTTCGACATTGGCAAAGAGGCTGACTTTGTAGTCCTTGAGCCAACCGCCACGCCGTTGCAGCAACTGCGCTATGACAATTCCGTTTCATTGATGGACAAGTTGTTCGTGTTGATAACGCTAGGTGATGACCGCTCGATTTATCGCACCTACGTTGATGGACAACTGGTGTACGAACGAACATAGCATGAGAGACAAGCCATCGATAAAACGATAACCACCATCGCTTCACCGTTGATAAGGATAGAAATATGTCTACCGATTCATCAGATGTGCCTGCGACAGTGCAGAAAAAAAGGTCGCTCGATCACTATTTTGAAATTTCGAAACGTGGCAGCAGTGTTCGCCAGGAAGTGCTGGCGGGTATTACTACCTTTTTGGCCATGGTTTATTCAGTGATAGTTGTCCCTGGTATGTTGGGAAAAGCAGGATTTCCACCCGGTGCCGTATTTGTCGCAACCTGTCTTATCGCCGGGTTCGGTTCATTACTTATGGGGCTTTGGGCCAATTTACCAATGGCGATTGGCTGTGCCATTTCACTGACCGCCTTTACCGCATTCAGCCTGGTATTAGGGCAACACATCAGCATTCCCGTTGCTTTAGGTGCGGTGTTCCTGATGGGGGTGCTGTTTACCGCCATTTCCGTGACTGGGGTGCGAACCTGGCTGTTGCGTAATCTACCGATGGGGATTGCCCACGGCACCGGTATCGGGATTGGTCTGTTTTTATTATTAATTGCGGCAAATGGTGTAGGCCTGGTGATTAAAAACCCGATGGAAGGTTTGCCTGTCGCGCTCGGTGGGTTCACTACCTTCCCGGTCATCATGACTTTACTGGGTTTAGCCGTCATTTTGGGTCTGGAAAAACTGCGCGTTCCTGGTGGCATTTTGCTCGTCATTATCGCCATTTCAATTATCGGTCTGATTTTTGACCCCAACGTGCAGTACCACGGGTTAGTGGCATTACCGAGTCTGAGCGGAGAAGACGGTAAATCACTCATTTTCAGCCTCGATATTATGGGCGCATTGCAGCCGATGGTGTTACCCAGCGTTCTGGCGTTGGTGATGACCGCAGTTTTTGATGCCACAGGGACTATCCGCGCCGTTGCGGGACAGGCGAATCTGCTGGATGAAAATAATCAAATTATCAATGGCGGCAAAGCGTTAACCGCTGACTCGGTCAGTTCAATAATGTCTGGGTTGGTCGGTGCAGCTCCTGCGGCGGTATATATCGAATCCGCAGCGGGAACGGCGGCCGGTGGGAAAACGGGTTTAACTGCCGTGGTGGTCGGTGCACTATTTTTAGTCGTTCTGTTCCTTTCGCCGCTGGCCTTCCTGATCCCCGGTTATGCCACCGCCCCCGCACTGATGTATGTCGGGTTACTGATGCTCAGCAATGTGGCGAAACTTGATTTCGATGACTTTGTTGATGCAATGGCGGGGCTGGTGTGTGCCGTATTTATCGTGCTCACCTGTAACATTGTCACCGGTATCATGCTTGGTTTTGTCACACTGGTAGTTGGGCGTATTTTCTCTAATGATTGGCGCCGGCTAAATATCGGCACCATTGCGATAGCGCTGGTGCTGGTTATTTTCTACGCGGGTGGATGGGCTATTTGATATAAGAAAAGCGGCCCGGAAATTGGGCCGCTGTTTTGACTACTTCAATGACGAATAAACACTCTGCAAAGCAGCAGCATGGCGTCGTAAACTGGCTTGCTGCTTCACCACTTGACTATCTTTCTTCTCCAGCGCCGCTGTCGGGCAAACCCTCACGCATTCAGGCCCGCTTTCATGTTGCTGACAAAGATCGCATTTCACTATTTCTATCTTCGCTTGCGGCAGCAGAGCAATATCGATTGCGCCAAAGGGACAGGCCATCACACAGTTTTTACATCCGATACATAACGACTCGTAAAGCTCTACACACCGCTCTTCCTGGACTAGCGCCTGCACCGGGCAAACTGCCACGCAGGGTGCGTTTTCACACTGATGGCACATCACCGGTTGGGTGGATGAACCCAATTTAACCACCTGCAATCTTGGGAGAAAATGGCTGTCATCCGATGAATCGCTATCACTGTGCGCCAGCCCGCAAGCGATTTCACATGTGCGACAACCGATGCAACGCTCGGGATAAACATGAATAAACTGTGTCATCGCATCAGCTCCGTGAGTTGTGAGCACTCAATGGGGGAAGAATCACCCAACAAAACCAGAATATCCTGCGCAGCTTGCCGACCGGCTGCCATTGCCGTGACCACCAAATCAGCACCATGTACCGCATCACCACCTGCAAAGATTTTCGGGTGCCCAGTTTGAGTGGATAACCGCCCTTCTTGCCCGGTTTCAATCAGGCCCCACTTGTCGAAAGTCACCTGATAAGTCTCGAGCCACGGCATCGCATGTGGCTGGAAACCAAACGCCATGACCAGCACATCGGCGGGCAACACAAACTCTGAACCGACGATCGGCTGTGGACGACGTCTGCCGTCGCTACCGGGCTCGCCCATTTGCGTGCGAATCAGGCCGATTCCTGTCACTTCTCCGTTATCGTTACGCTCAATGAACTGCGGCTGTACATTGAACAAGAACTCCACGCCCTCTTCCCTGGCATTCACTACTTCTTTTTTCGAACCTGGCATACTGGCTTCGTCACGGCGATAAGCACAGGTCACGTTTGTCGCGCCCAGTCGCACCGAGGTTCGCAGACAGTCCATCGCCGTATCACCGCCTCCGAGTACAACGACCTGTTTTCCTTCCAGCTCAATCCATGGTGTGGCCGCATCGTCAGCAAGACCCATCACTCTTCGCGCACTGGCGGTAAGTAATGGCAGCGCCTGGACAACACCCGGCGAATCTTCGTGTTCAAGCCCAGCACGCATGACTTCGTAGGTGCCAACGCCTAGAAATACTGCCTGGTAATGAGACATCAGTTCACTAAATTCGATGTCGCGCCCTATTTCGCAGTTGAGATGAAACTCAATTCCCATCGAATTGAATATTTCGCGCCGAATGGTGAGGAGTTGTTTGTCGAGTTTGAAAGGAGGTATACCAAAGGTTAGTAAACCGCCGATTTCAGGATGGCGGTCAAACACATCGACCTGAACGCCACTGCGCGCCAGAATATCCGCACAGCCTAATCCTGCGGGGCCTGCCCCAATGATTGCCACCCGCTCTTTGCGAGTTTTTATATCTGACGACACTTTAGGTCTCCAGCCCTGGGCCAGTGCGGTATCCGTGATATAGCGTTCGATATTGCCGATAGTCACGGCACCACTGTGCGGCTTTAAAGTACAGGCCCCTTCACACAACCGCTCTTGCGGGCATACGCGCCCACAAATTTCTGGTAGTGAGCTGGTCTGGTGGCTCAGTTCTGCCGCCTCGATAATTTTTCCCTCAGCAACCAGACGCACCAGGTCAGGGATGGCGTTATGCAGCGGGCAGGTCCAATTGCACTGCGCTTTTTGCGCGCAATGAATACAGCGGTTGCTTTCGCTAATTGCCTGGTGGGTGGATAACGCCTGATAAATTTCTTTGAAGTGCATTTTGCGCAGAACAGCTGGGAGCTTTTCTGCCCCTTTACGGGCGGGTTTGTCTAACAAATTCGGGCGTTGAATGGAGACAGATTCACCGCTGGCCGTCATGCGTTGTCGCCGCTGACGTAGGTCGTTTAGCTCGCGGTCATCCATCAGTTTCAGGGCGTCCGCCGGGCAACTTGCCACGCAGGCGGGTTGTCCGGTTTCGCTCTGTTCACAGAGATCGCATTTTTGCGCCAGATAGCGGGCATCATTACCCGCACTCACCATTTCTATGACCCCAAACGGGCAGGCCAGCACGCAGTTTTTACAGCCAATGCAAAGCGCTTCGTTCAGATGCACGAGATCGTTACGATAAGTTAATGCACCGACCGGGCAACTGGTTACACAAGGGGCGTTGTTGCAATGATGGCAGGTGACAGCGACATGGTTTTGCTGGCGGGAGATAACTTCAATGCGTGGATGGAAAGCAGCAATAGACTCTGGCCAATTCTGCTGGTTGTGCGCCACTGCGCAAGCAATTTCACAGGCATGACAACCAATGCATTCGTGCGCATCAACAGCAATAAATTTATTCATTCCTATCCCTTTTTTGAAAGCCAGAACTCACTTACAGCAATGCAAAAAAGGGGACAATTTGTAGACTGAGACAGGACTAAATTCAATTTCGTGAGCTAGTGCAAAGAATATCGCGCACAGTTAAGGTTGCGTGATGTTTCCACACGTCTACCAGCGCTCAAAAGTGAAACCGGGGATATCAAACTGAGAAGATGAAGATCAAACTGATAACACACAGAAGAGGTTAACGGTTATCACCCGGCGAAGAATACGCCAGTTTTGGAAGGGTTGTAGAGCTCAAGGCCTGACTGAGCTCTACAACACAGCTTATTTCAGACCTTTGAGGATCTTCATAGTCGCTTCAACATCAATTTCATCTTCGGAGAAGATTAATGTTGAGCCCTGGAAAGTGGTCACTGCCAGTTTCTTCAGCGTGCGCATTTCACCAGGCTTTGGCTCTGCTTTAGGGCGAATGCTGTTCATGAGTGCGCCGACAGACAGCACCGCATTCTCTTTATCAATCTTGGTTTCGGCTGGCACTTCTTCGCTGTAAACCAGGAAGGATTTAATCGCCGTGATTTTGATGCGCTCGCCTGCAATAAAGATGTATTTGCTGTCTGGCTCGACTTTTACCGAGAAGGCAGACAAGCCTTTATTGTTCGTAGTGGGTTCGAAAGTCACTGAGGCATCTTTCTTAATCAGCTCAGGGTTGGCGACCTTAATCACATGAAAATAACGATTATCACCGTTTTCATCTTTGATAAAACCGAAACCTTTATCTTCAAACCAGGTTGTGATTACTCCGTGCATCGCTAGTACCGCCTAATTAATCGTTCAATATGTATGTCAAATTTTGCAGCGCGCAGTTTAATGCAGAATGCCCGTGCCGACTATGTCTTTGGCCAAAGTCGGCACGATAATTTGCCGTGACACTCGCCATCACACTAGATTGTGCGTCGGGCAAAATCCTTCACTCTGAATCCCAGCACCATCAGTGTTGCGAAATAAGCCGCAATCCCGGCAATCACCACGGCCATCAGGCGCAATAAGCGATAAGCCATGGAGCCCAAATCCCAGGCTGGCATCACGTGCATCATGCCGAGCAGCACAACGGCCATCACAATCACCCCGGCTAACAGACGCCACAGGAACGCCCCCCAGCCCGGCTGTGGCTGGAAAATTTTGCGTTTACGTAGTTGCCAGTATAGCAGGCTGGCATTCAGACAAGCCCCCAGACCAATCGACAACGACAGCCCTGCATGCTTGAGCGGGCCGATAAACGCAAGGTTCATCACCTGAGTCATAATCAGCGTCACGATGGCAATTTTGACCGGCGTTTTGATGTCCTGGCGCGAATAAAAACCCGGAGCCAGCACCTTCACCACAATCAACCCC
>DATERH010000245.1:0-10652 GCA_035271785.1 Buttiauxella sp. | reverse complement strand
CCCTGAGTCCGAGCGATCCGTTAAGCAACAGGACAATTTCCGCATGACTGACAATAATACCGCATTGAAGAAGGCCGGCCTGAAAGTCACGCTTCCGCGATTAAAAATCCTTGAAGTGTTGCAGGGTCCGGTGAACCACCATGTCAGTGCGGAAGACTTATATAAGCGTCTGATTGATATGGGTGAAGAGATTGGTCTCGCCACAGTTTATCGTGTACTGAACCAGTTTGATGATGCAGGCATTGTCACTCGTCATAACTTCGAAGGCGGCAAATCCGTATTCGAGTTGACACAACAGCATCACCATGACCACCTGATTTGTCTGGACTGCGGCAAAGTGATTGAATTCAGCGATGACTCAATCGAATCTCGCCAGCGTGAAATCGCATCACGCCATGGCATTCGTCTGACAAACCACAGCCTGTACCTTTACGGTCACTGCGCTGAAGGTGATTGCCGTACCGACGAAAATGCTCACGAAATCAGCGAAAAGTAATCCGTATATCTGACATTCAGAACCGGATGTCAGATATAAAAAAACCGGTGAGGAAACTCACCGGTTTTTTTATTGCATGAATTCAAAGATTACTTGTTGTTAGCACGAATCTCTTGCCAGATTTTATCGCACTTGGCTTTTACCGCCTGGTCGTTACCCGTGCGAGTGGCCTGAATACAGTTCTGATAATCCAGGGTGCGCACCGTTTCTTTCTTCGCAAACTCCTGGTGTTCCTTTTCCTGGCCCAGCACGTCTAACACACTCTGACAGGCCTGAATTTTATCAGGATTCCCTTCTGCGGTATTGATACACGCGCTATAGGCTTGTTTCAGTTTTGTATCTTCCGGTACCGTTTTAGATTGCTGTGCGCAAGCGCTCAAACCTAAAGCCATAACCGTAACCAAAATGATTTTTTCATGCTCGATATCCTTTATAAAACCGGGCGCTTTCACGCCCGGAATCGAATCAGAAAATGGTAAACGGAGCGATGACCATAAACTTAACATCGCGCTCATCCTGGAAGATGTTGCCGTAACCACCGCTCCAGCTTGGGATGTCGGAGTGGTTGTCGTATTGAGTGAAGTGCAGTTTGAACAGAGTGCCTTTCGCACGGCCATCCTGAATGGTGTAGAGCGCATCAAGGCTGTAGGCCGATTCTTTCAGACGATTGTCGGCATCGTAGTAACCGTCAGTGGTTGGTTTAGAGCTTGGTTTAGCATCCCATGCGTAAACATAAGAAGCCCCCACTGACCAACCTGCCAGGTTCCAGTTGCTCAGGTCATACATGGCACCGGCAAACAAGGCTTTTTCGCCGTTGGCGTTGAAGTCAGAGCGGTTATCCCACCAGATATCCAGACGACCGTTAGAGGATGCATAAGTTGGGGTCATACGTTGCAGGAAGTAACCCTGCTGACCGTCTGCTTTAACCATGGTTCCTTCAACACGCAGGTCAACCTGGCCCACTTTGTATCCGAGAGTCAATGCCTGCAACCATGCGGTGCCGTCATAAAGATCGTTAACGCTACCGTCGGAAACTTTGTCACGTGTGCCGTAGAATTGGTAGCTGGTTGACAACGGGCTGCCAGCAACATCAAATTTGTAACTTGCTTTGGTGAAGTACTGATCCACATACCCTTCAGCCTGCCCGAATGCGGCTTCGAGAATCAGATCATTTTTGAAGTCATACTTCGCGCCCAGCGAGTGTAAAAAATCAACGCGGGTGTTCTTATCGTTCTGATAGAACTTGTCCATTTCCAGGTGCCATGGAGCTTTGTACTCGTTGGTCCACATGTAGGAGAAACTCAGAGCACCGGAATCGCCGTAATCAAAGTTTGCTCCAGCTTCTGCGCCCTGGTAAGTACCAGGCATGAAGCTCCAGTGTGGCGCTAACAGCGTTTGACCGGTTGGCTGGATATAACCACCGCGCGCCCAAACTGGGCCGTATTTGAATTTCGCTGCGGCTTTATAAAGACTAATCCCGCTCTTATCGCCAGAATAATCTTCGTCGTATGCTTTGTTGATGGAGGAAAATGCGATTTCATTCGGATGGCCGCTGTCACCATTTTCTGACATTTCGATAGCAGTAAAGGCTGCGATATCCAGACCAAACATGTCTGCGGCGAAACCTGACTGGAAGTCCAGGTTTGCGTTCCAGGTAGCGTGTGAAAGGTTAGTTTCATATTTATCTGTGGTGACGTCTTTGCGGTCACGCTCACGCTGCCAGTAATAAACACCACCGGTCAGAACTGAATCATCAATAAAACCTGCTGCGCTTACCTGAGGGCTTACAACCAGTCCTGAAAGAGCCGTGACACCTGCGATTGCAAGCGCCAGCGCACTACGTTTACCACTAAACGTACGCATATAAAATTCCTCTTTAACGTATAAATAATCGCCAGACGTTAAAAGACGTCAGATAGCGAAAAAAGTAAAAATGCCTAACGGCTAAAGCGGTTAAAAATATTTTCCCGCATTACTGCTCCCCATTAGACTATTTTTCGCGACGCGAATTATCAATGGTTTTGTAAGAGTTCATTCAGATATTATGACAGAGAGCACATAATTCATGAGTATTTGTAACAAATGACTACACTAGATTTATATGCTATAAAACATTATAAATCACACATAAAACTTCACAATTAGACTCCATAACAATAAAACGAAGAATTTATTATGCTCTGAGGTTGACCAAAAGAAAGGAGACTGGAGGCGTTCCAAATAGTATTAATTCGCAACGCGAATATGGAAAAATGGATAAAAGATGAATATGGCGCAAAAAAAAACGCCGCTATTAATTAGCGGCGTTCTTAGCAGACGATTTTTGTTATTCGCCTATTTTAGCCCAGGTATCACGCAACCCAACGGTACGGTTAAATACCAGTTTTTCAGCGGTTGTATAACGGCTGTCCAGGCAGAAATAACCTTCGCGCTCGAACTGATACGCTTTACCTTTTTCTGCATTTTGCAGACTCGGTTCCACGAAACCTTGCTTGATAACCAGAGAGTCGAGGTTAATTGTTGCAAGGAAATCTTCCGCGCCACCAGGGTTCGCCACGCTGAACAGACGGTCATATAGACGAATCTCAACAGGCAGAGCATGTTCTGCGCTGACCCAGTGAATAACGCCTTTCACTTTACGTCCATCAGCCGGGTCTTTGCTTAATGTGTCAGGATCGTAAGAGCAATGCAGCACGGTGATGTTGCCTGCTTCATCTTTCTCAACGCGATCGGCTTTAATCACATAAGCATTACGCAGACGGACTTCTTTGCCCAATACCAGACGCTTATACTGCTTATTCGCTTCTTCGCGGAAATCAGCACGGTCAATGTATATCTCACGGCTGAACGGTACCTGACGGCTGCCCATCTCTGGCTTGTTCGGATGGTTAGGCATGGTCACCATTTCAACTTCGCCCTGTGGGAAGTTTTCAATGATAACTTTCACCGGATCAAGCACGGCCATCGCACGCGGGGCGTTCTCGTTCAGGTCATCACGAATACAAGATTCCAAAGCCGCCATTTCAACGGTGTTATCTTGCTTTGTCACGCCAATACGCTTACAGAACTCACGAATAGAAGCAGCGGTATAACCACGGCGACGCAGACCAGAAATGGTCGGCATACGTGGGTCATCCCAACCTTCTACCACCTTCTCCGTCACCAACAGGTTTAGCTTACGCTTGGACATGATGGAATATTCGAGATTCAGGCGTGAGAACTCGTACTGACGTGGATGCGCAGGAATAGTGATGTTATCCAACACCCAGTCGTACAGACGACGGTTGTCCTGGAATTCAAGCGTACACAGGGAGTGGGTAATGCCTTCCAGCGCATCGGAAATGCAGTGGGTGAAGTCGTACATCGGATAGATGCACCACTTATTGCCAGTCTGGTGATGGTCGGCAAACTTAATACGATAGATAACAGGATCGCGCATCACGATAAACGGCGATGCCATGTCAATTTTCGCACGCAGGCACGCAGTCCCTTCGGCAAATTCACCGTTACGCATTTTCTCGAACAGCGCGAGGTTTTCTTCGACGCTACGATCGCGGAATGGGCTGTTTTTCCCAGGTGCTGTCAATGAGCCGCGATATTCACGGATCTGTTCTGGAGTCAGTTCATCAACATACGCCAGACCTTTATTGATCAGTTCAACCGCATAGTTGAACAGCTGATCGAAATAATCAGAGGAGTAGCGCACGTTGCCAGACCAATGAAAACCGAGCCATTCGACATCTTGCTTAATTGACTCTACGTATTCGATGTCTTCTTTTACCGGGTTAGTGTCATCGAAACGGAGGTTGCATTGACCTTGATAATCTTGTGCGATACCAAAGTTCAGGCAGATAGATTTTGCATGACCGATATGCAGATAGCCATTTGGCTCTGGCGGGAAACGGGTGCAAACGCTGTTGTGCTTACCATTAGCCAAATCTTCATCAATAATCTGGCGAATAAAATTTGTTGGGCGGGCTTCAGCCTCACTCATCGCGGGTTCCTCAGTGCATAAACTTTCGTTAACGTCATATGATCTAATAAGCAGGCGTCGGAAACAACCTTTAGTTGCATAAATAAGAGGGGTTACAGGTGGGCTGTGATGGAGAATGGCGAGTAAAGCGGTAATAAAAAAGCGGCTGGAGAAAATCTCGCCAGCCGCTAAAGGCACAATTTATGGCTCAGGAGCGATTATTTGCCTTTAATTTCGTACAGAGGTGTTTGACCCGCAACCACTGAACCTTGTGCCTGGATTACCAGACCACTGTAGTCATCAATGTTGCTACAAACGACTGGGCTAATCATGGAGCGAGCATTCGCGTTCAGGAAATCAAGATCCATTTCCAGAATCGGCTGGCCTGCAACCACTTCAGCCCCCTCTTCTACCAGACGAGTAAAGCCCTGGCCATTCAATGCAACAGTATCAATGCCCATATGGACAACGATCTCTGCACCTTTTTCGGTTTCCAGACAGAACGCGTGGTTGGTATTAAAGATTTTCACGATAGTACCCGCAGCTGGCGAGACAACCGTTTTCTCTGTTGGCTTAATAGCAACACCATCACCGACTGCTTTGCTGGCGAAGGCTTCATCAGGAACCTGCTCCAGCGCAACCACTTCACCCGTAACGGGTGAAACTAACGCAGCGATTGTCACAGCATTTGGCACAGCCTGTGGTTTTGTCGCAGCAACAGCAGCGGGTGCGACAGCACTAACAGGTGCCGCAGCAGGCACATCACCGACAGCTTTCATTGAGTTAGCAATCTTCTCAGCCACAAAACCTACGATAATTTGTACGCTCGTTTTGTTCAGACGGATAACACCGGTTGCCCCCAGACGTTTCGCCAACGCTTCATTAACCAATGAAGAGTCTTTCACGTTCAGACGCAAACGAGTGATACACGCATCAATACCGGTCAAGTTAGCTGAACCGCCTACCGCTGCGACATACTGACGAGCCAGTAGAGAAACATCCTGGTTGGTGTCGGCACTAATATTCACGTCCTGACCATCTGTTTCATCACCATCCACCGCCAGTTCACGACCTGGAGTTAACAAGTTGAATTTGGTGATAGTGAAACGGAATATAGCGTAGTAGATAGCGAAGAACACAATGCCTTGTGGGATCAGCATGTACCAATGTGTTGCCAGTGGGTTACGTACCCAAAGCATCATATCCACCAAGCCGGCGCTGAAACCAAATCCAGAGATCCAATGCATGCTGGCAGCGATGAACACGGAAATACCGGTCAACACAGCGTGGATGAAGTATAGAACCGGTGCCACGAACATGAAGGAGAATTCCAACGGTTCGGTGATCCCGGTAAAGAAGGATGCGAACGCACCCGCCATCATAATACCCAGCACTTTGGCTTTATTTTCAGGACGCGCACAATGGTAGATTGCCAGTGCCGCACCCGGCAGGCCAAACATCATGATCGGGAAGAAGCCTGCCTGATAACGACCGGTGATACCAATTTCAGCTTTACCGGCAGCAATAGATTGAGCGCCACCGAGGAAATTAGGGATATCGTTAATACCAGCAACATCAAACCAGAATACGGAGTTCAGCGCGTGGTGCAGACCGACTGGAATCAGCAAACGGTTGAAGAATGCGTAAATACCCGCACCTGCAGAGCCCAGTTTCTGGATGTGTTCACCGAAGTTCACCAGGCCGTCGAAGATCATCGGCCAGATGTACATAAGAATGAATGCAACCACGATCATCACAAAGGAAGTGAGGATTGGAACCAAACGGCGACCGCTGAAGAAGGACAACGCTTTTGGCAGCTCAACGCTGCTATAACGATTGTACAATTCTGCAGAGATGATACCGACGAGGATACCGACGAATTGGTTGCTAATCTTACCGAATGCCGCCGGAACCTGGTCCACCGGGATTTTTTGGATCATGGCAACCGCTGCTGGAGAGCAGAGAGTTGTTAAAACTAAGAAGCCAACAAAACCGGTAAGAGCTGCTGCACCATCTTTGTCTTTAGACATACCGTAAGCCACACCAATGGCAAACAGCACGGACATGTTATCAATAATAGCAGCACCAGACTTAATGAAGAGCGCAGCAAGCGCGTTGTCTCCACCCCAACTAATTGGGTCAATCCAGTAACCAATACCCATTAATATGGCTGCAGCTGGTAATGTGGCTACCGGCACCATCAGCGCGCGGCCAACCTTTTGCAAATAACCTAGAATACTCACGTTAATTCCCCCTATGAGACCCTGTTAAGGCTCGTTCAAAGCAGTTTTATTATTGTTTAACAAACCTTGAAAACTTGGCAATCATTCACCAGTTGTCTGAGTGTGTAAAAAATTAATTCGTATCGCAAATTAAACACCCTTTTTTTGTGATTACAATCACCAAATATTGTTATTACACCCCTCTCTGGCTAGCTATCGACTAAAACTTATTTTATCATCCGAAAAATCAAGTCAGGTTGACTTCGTTATGACCAGTCTGAAACTGGTTTACCCTTTGAGGTTTCGGACAACCAATCTGGCTAAATCTATTTTCTTTTAATTTATGAGGTGAATGATGAGACTGATTCCCCTGGCTACCCCAGCTCAAGTTGGCAAATGGGCAGCACGCCATATCGTTAAGCGTATTAATGCATTTAAGCCAACAGCGGACCGCCCTTTCGTACTGGGCCTGCCAACTGGTGGTACTCCTCTTGAAGCGTACAAAGCACTGGTAGAGATGCACAAAGCGGGCCAGGTTAGCTTTAAAAACGTCGTCACCTTTAATATGGATGAATACGTTGGCCTGCCAAAAGAGCATCCAGAAAGCTATCATACGTTCATGCACCGTAATTTCTTTGATCACGTTGATATCCCGGCAGATAATATCAACCTGCTGAATGGTAATGCCGAAGATGTTGACGCCGAATGCCGTCGTTATGAAGAAAAAATCCGTTCTTACGGCAAAATTCACCTGTTTATGGGTGGCGTAGGTAACGATGGTCATATTGCATTCAACGAACCGGCTTCTTCTCTGGCCTCTCGTACTCGTATCAAAACGCTGACGCATGACACCCGTGTTGCAAACTCCCGTTTCTTTGATGGCGATGTGACTCAAGTGCCGAAATACGCGCTGACTGTTGGCGTGGGCACACTGCTTGATGCAGAAGAAGTGATGATTTTGGTGCTCGGCCATTTGAAAGCGCAAGCGCTGCAAGCGGCTGTGGAAGGTAACGTGAATCACATGTGGACCATTAGTTGTCTGCAACTGCATCCTAAAGCAGTGGTGGTTTGTGATGAGCCGTCCACTATGGAACTCAAAGTGAAGACCCTGAAGTACTTCAATGAGCTCGAAGCAGAAAATATCAAAGATCTTTAAATACTAACTTATACCCTAAACAATTCGAGTTGCAGCCGTGTTGGTTGCAACTTCAAATATGACGGGTATAACCGGGGGTAACTATGTTTGCACTAACTCACGGTCGGATTTATACCGGCCATGAAATTCTTGATGATCACGCAGTTGTTATCGCGAACGGCCTGATTGAACGCGTTTGTCCGCGCTCAACTCTCCCAGCGGGTATTGAGACTCGTGATGTGGGCGGTGCAATCATCGCCCCCGGTTTTATTGATGTGCAGCTTAACGGCTGCGGTGGCGTTCAGTTTAACGATTCTGCCGATGCAGTTACCGTTGAAACGCTGGAAATCATGCAGAAAGCCAACGAGCGTTCTGGCTGCACCAGTTACTTACCGACACTTATCACCAGCAGCGATGAGCTAATGAAGCAAGGCGTGAAAGTGATGCGCGAGTACCTGGCGAAGAATCAGCACCAGGCACTTGGTCTGCATCTTGAAGGCCCATGGCTAAATATGGTGAAAAAAGGCACGCACAACCCAAGCTTCGTGCGTAAGCCTGACGCAGAACTGGTCGATTTCCTTTGCCAAAATGCAGATGTGATCACCAAAATCACTTTGGCACCAGAAATGGTTGAACCTGAAGTGATTAGCAAACTTGTGGCTGCTGGCATTATCGTTTCTGCCGGGCACTCCAATGCCACCGCAAAAGAAGCCAAAATTGGTTTCCGCGCAGGTATTACCTTTGCAACCCACCTTTTCAACGCGATGCCGTACATTACTGGCCGTGAACCGGGTCTTGCAGGTGCAATTTTTGATGAGCCTGATGTTTACTGCGGTATCATTGCCGATGGTTTACATGTGGACTATGCCAATATTCGTACAGCGAAAAAGGTGAAGGGCGATAAGCTCTGTCTGGTCACCGATGCAACCGCTCCGGCGGGTGCAAATATCGATGAGTTCATTTTCGCAGGAAAAACAATATACTACCGTGACGGTTTATGTGTAGATGAGAACGGCACGCTGAGCGGTTCTGCCCTGACGATGATTGAAGGGGTAAGCAATCTGGTCGAGCATGCTGGCATTGCCTTAGACGAAGTCTTGCGTATGGCCACACTCTACCCTGCCCGTGCGATGGGTGTTGAGCAGCAATTAGGTACTATCGAAACCGGGAAAGTCGCCAACCTGACGGTCTTTACCCGCGATTTTAAAATCACCAAGACATTCGTTAATGGTAACGAGGTCGTAACTGAGTAATTAAGGCATGACGACTGGCGGACAAGCTCAAATTGGTAATGTCGATCTCGTTAAACAGCTAAATAGCGCAGCGGTATACCGCCTGATTGACCAACACGGGCCAATCTCTCGTATCCAGATTGCCGAGCAAAGCCAGCTTGCACCTGCCAGCGTCACCAAAATTACTCGCCAGCTCATTGAGCGCGGCTTGATCAAAGAAGTTGATCAACAGGCTTCCACCGGTGGCCGCCGCGCTATCTCAATTATCACTGAAACCCGAAATTTCCACGCCATCGGCGTTCGTCTGGGTCGTCATGATGCCACCATCACGCTGTTTGACCTCAGCGCTAAACCGCTTGCCGAAGAGCATTACGCCCTTCCGGAACGGACTCAGGAAACGCTAGAACACGCGTTGCTCAAGGCTATTTCTCAATTTATCGAGCAAAACTTGCGCAAAATACGTGAACTGATCGCCATCTCAGTGATACTCCCAGGTCTGGTTGATCCTGAAAGCGGTGTGATTCGCTACATGCCACATATTCAGGTTAGTGATTGGGCGCTGGTCGACAGCCTTGAGAATAAATTCAAAGTGACCTGCTATGTCGGTCATGACATCCGTAGCCTCGCGCTTGCCGAGCATTACTTTGGTGCAACACACGACTGTGATGACTCCATTTTGGTGCGTGTCCACCGGGGTACAGGCGCAGGGATTTTGTCGAGCGGTCGAATTTTTATTGGCCGCAACGGTAACGTTGGTGAGATTGGCCATATTCAAGTTGATCCTTTAGGCGAACGCTGCCACTGCGGAAACTTCGGTTGCCTGGAAACGATAGCCGCCAACGCCGCTATCGAACAGCGTGTGCGCCACTTACTTGAACAGGGTTACAACAGCCGCCTGACACTCGAAGATTGCGACATTACCGCTATCTGCAAAGCGGCTAACAAAGGCGATGCTTTGGCCTGTGAAGTGATTGAACACGTTGGTCGCCATTTAGGCAAAGCGATAGCTATCGCCATCAACTTGTTCAACCCGCAAAAAGTGGTGATTGCCGGGGAAATTATTGAAGCCGAGAAAGTGCTTCTTCCCGCCATTGAAAGCTGTATCAACACTCAGGCACTAAAAGCGTTTCGTAAAAACCTTCCTGTTGTACGCTCAAAACTCAATGACCGGTCTGCAATTGGGGCGTTTGCCTTAGTAAAACGCGCGATGTTAAATGGTGTTCTGCTTCAGCGTCTGCTAGAAAGTTAATCCAGTCGACAGCCTTTTAACGCTATACCCAAAATGTGAGTAAGAGTAGTCAATGACCATTCAGAATGTAATTTGTGATATTGACGGCGTGCTGATGCACGACAACGTCGCCGTACCAGGTGCGAATGAATTCTTAGCCCGCATCATGGAAAAGGGTCTTCCACTGGTCCTGTTGACCAATTACCCATCGCAAACGGGCCAGGATTTGGCAAACCGTTTTGCTTCCGCGGGTATCGATGTCCCTGACAGCGTTTTTTATACTTCCGCAATGGCAACCGCCGATTTCCTGCGTCGCCAGGAAGGGAAAAAAGCCTATGTTGTCGGTGAAGGTGCGTTGATTCATGA
>DATERH010000244.1:0-26102 GCA_035271785.1 Buttiauxella sp. | reverse complement strand
TGGGTTGCGATAATTTGGCTATTTTGAACAACGCCGTACTCCACCAACGTTTTACTTCCCGCAAAACTAGGCTGGCTGGATAGCGTGAGAAGACTGATGGCAATAAGTGCAAATTTCTTCATGTTGTCCACTGTGTAGTATCGATTAAAGTGCAATTTTGCCATTCTTAAATCAAAGCCTTTAAGTGAATAATGCTACTTCGTGACTGAAATGCCTGATGCTATTAAACTATTGCTATAAACCGCAAAACTGACCTTTTCAGGAAGACAAATGATCCAGCAAGACACTCCTTCAGGGGAATTAGTATTACGCACGATGGCAATGCCTGCTGATACTAACGCCAACGGTGATATTTTTGGTGGCTGGTTGATGTCGCAAATGGACATGGGTGGCGCCATTCAGGCTAAAGAAATCGCAAAAGGACGAGTAGTCACTGTCCGTGTCGACGGGATGACATTCCTTAAGCCAGTCGCCGTGGGCGATGTGGTGTGTTGCTATGCAAAATGCATAAAACAAGGCACCAGTTCCATCACGATTAACGTGGAAGTTTGGGTGAAAAAGGTCTCTTCTGAGCCTATTGGGCAGCGTTACAAAGCGACAGAGGCCATTTTCATTTATGTGGCTGTGGATACCGCAGGTAAACCGCGCCCGATTCCGAACTAAATCACTTCGTAACAAAGAAATGCGCCTGATGGCACATTTCTTTGTTATAAATATTTATCCATAAACAAATGTATGGGTGGATTATGCATTTTCAGATTATTAAGAAACTGCAGTAACTCACAATCAGAAGTGAGATTAAATTTATTCATCATTAACCGTTTATGGGCGCTGACAGTTTTGACATTGATTTCTAGTAATTTTGCTATGCCTATAAGGTCATGACCCCGTAGCAGATGTTTAGCAATCGTCAGTTGCTGCGGTGTTAACGTGCGATATTTGCATTTCAAACATTTCTTTCCATTTAACGTTTTGGCGTTTTTAACGCTATCTTCCCACGCCTGAACAACCTGTTCACGCGCCTTGCTTAATGGCTCTGTTCGGTTGATAAACACGATGTTTTTAATACACAGCGGTAATTCATTATGATGGGGAGATTTGTCCCCATCATAAATACCGATAATAACCCCAGGCTTATTGCGATATTTTAACATGGGTTGACAGATATATTCAGCACCTGCCACAAAGCTTTTTACAATGATATCAACCTGGGTCGCATTTGACCTGGTCAGTGCGTTAAACTGTACAGGTTCATTTTGTTCTTCAAGAAATAATTCTTCAAGAAAGATTTCCATTCCGTTACGATACAGTGAATCAGAATCATCAATGGCAATATTTAACATCTTTTCATTTCTCAGAATGCTACTTAACCTAAAATATGATCTTACTGGTAAGTAAATACAACGCTTACCGCAGCATTAAACGTTCCACCTGTCGCATTTTCAGCAGGACTGAATATTCTCGCAGAAAGCGGGAATATTGCCTGGCGCGTTGAATTATCAACGTTAACTGTCATTTGGCTGGCATTACCGTAAATAACCGAATGGTCAGTATTTGTCATCTGCAAGGCGCTATTAACCCCCGTGCCGAGATTCTTAAATGCTGTCGGGTCGGTACTGTCAACATCACCGCTAAACGTTGCCGTTGCGGAATGCGTTGCAGCCGGGCATTGGGTTAATAAAAGCTGGAAGTCCTTCCAGACTGGATTCCCGCCGGGCTGATTAAGGTTATTTGCAAACGCCTGCCCTAAATCAACCTGTTTCGAAACAGTATCGGTATCGACGACACACGGTGTTGCCACCACACGCCCGGTCACACTGATATTAACCATGTCGGCAGCGCTGGCCATACCGGCATAGCACAGTGCTGCTCCCGAGAGTATCAAAGCAGTAATGGTCTTATTCATGATAATTACCGCCCTTATTGATAGGTTAATTGTAGCGTGGCATTAGTACTGGCATCGCCAGCCGTGACCGTTGTTTGAGTCTGAATAAAACGCGCCTTCAGAGGGAATGTTTCGACACCACCCGGTGAGTTTTTCAGCACAATTGTGTTGTTCAGCACTAAAGGGACATCGTTATACAGAAGCTGAATCCCAACACCACTGGCGACATCACTCCCACCCTGGTTATTCAGTGCTAATACGCTGGCATCTGAACTATCCGGATTTTGTGTCCCATTTAGCGAGACATTAATATTCGCACCCGCATCACAGTCTAACCCCAGGTTTTGGGTGGTACTCACGTCAGGTATAAAACCGATGGTATTTCCAAAAGTTGAAACCGGTACATCCCCCAACGGGAAGACTAAATTAGGCGTTTTTATTGAGCAGGCCACTTGCGTCACGCTTCCTCCAGTCAAATCAATTTCCCGCATTGTTCCACCATCATCAGCAACGACTTGATGCGATATCATTCCTGGCTGTAAAAAACCCGAGGTAATATTTCCTGTTTTAACAAAAACTATATTACTGTCCGCTCCAGGCCAGATGTTTACAACACCATTGAAGCCTGGAGTTCCCATCGTAACTGTAGTCGATGTGCTTGTGAAAGTTCTCACGTGAGTATCTGCATTCTCTTGGTAAATACCCACTCCCGGGATATTTGTTTGATACAGGCCCGGAGAAATAGCCACCGCCCCCATATAATCAAAATATGCATGCCGGGTTCCAGATGGATAACAAAGAGCTATTATCGCCTGTACTTGTACCGTTCTGAATGACCCTATAATGGTTCCTACGGGTGCATCGCGCTGAACAATCATATTGCCCGGAGAAATGGTGGATATATCATTTGTCGCCGTTACGCAAGCAGCACTTACATAGCCTGAAATTAGCAATGCGATAAAAACAAATAAGTATTTCATTTATAAATCCTCAACGACACACTGCATCAAGCTGCATAACAGATGCATCCATTTTCGCTTCAGGTAATGTTGTATTAACCTGGCAAATTTGTGTTGCGTCCTCACCCCATTTCACTGTGAAATCGAGTTTATTACTCTGACCGGTTAAATAAACCTGCCCGCCATCGCCCACAATAAAGCCGTGGTTATCGGTGTCTTTATTATTCATCGACACAATGGCGCCGAATGGAACAGGTTCACCATTGCTACGTCTCAGATTAATAAGTGCTCTTTGCCCAACGTTCGCCTGATAAACCGCACGCACCACCGCACCACGCGTCGGTACCACGGTTTTTGTGGTTAATTCCAGCTCAACGTTATCCGGCATACTGGAGGTATCGAAACTGATGTCATTTTTACGGAATGGCGTCATATTGCTCACCACGGTGTAGCCGCGATAATCCGTTTTCACCCCATTCTGGTTCAACACCCCAACACTGGCAGCACCCGGTGCTTTCACCAACGCAATGGTTTCGCCAAAAGGCTGCGCCAGCGTAACGCCGTCACTGTGAGCAAGTACTCCACCGGACAGGCCATAGTTCAAACGCTGCGAATGCTGATCATAGCTATACCCTGCCAGCGCTTCGCCGTAAGTTCCCCGGTAATCAGCATTCATATTTCCGGTATAACCGACACCGTTCGTTCCGTAGCCCTGCTGCACGTTCCAGCTCAGAGCGTTGCCTGGTAACGCGATACCACTGACACCGATATTATGGGTGGTATTGCCCTGCTTGCTGGTGTTCATGTTGTAGTTCGCCCAGCTGTTTGGCAGGAAGTTTGACAACGGCACGCTGATATTCAGGGAGACCAGTTGATCGTTGGTGTAAGTTTTCCCGCTATTGCTGCCATTTGCCGTCGAGTTTTTACTCCATGTGTAATTCAGGCTGTAACTGACGCTATTCCAGGCATTGTTATAGCTCGCGCCATACGACTCCATGGTCTTGTTAATATTCCAGTAATCCTCACGGATAGCCGACAGCGAAACAGCCCCCATGGATTTACCCAGCGCCTGACTCAGGGTCATTTCCGCACGATTGCGACGGCGATCGTCTCTAAAGCTTGAATCGCTGTAGGTATCGAGTATTTCCTGCATGCTGTAGAAGCCGGAGGTGGAATAACGATAACCCGCAATGGCAAAGTTGGTGCCGCTGTCAGTAAAGTTCTTGCTGTAACGAACGCGCCATGACTGCCCGTCAGTTTTTAAGCCGCCTTTGGGCGTTGACCACCCTTGTGTCACATCCGTAGAAATCGCACCAATATCGCCGAGGTTTTTACCCATACCCAGAGCTAATGACTGGTATTTACTCGATTCCTGCAAACCACCATAAATAGTAAAGCCGTGTGGCAGACCATAAATTGCCGTGCCCTGCGCCAGCGGTGTCTTTTCAACGCTGCTGCTGTATGAGCGATATTCACCGCCGGTCAGGCTGTATTTCAGTCGCCCTTCACGCTGCAGTACAGGCACGGATGCGAAAGGCACAACCAGGTATTGTTCGCTGCCGTCGGCTTCTTTTATGGTGACAAATAGATCACCGGAGCCACCAGTCGGGTACATGTCGGTAATTTCAAAGGCGCCCGGTGCGACGTAGCTTTGATAAATGACATAACCGCCCTGGCGAATAATCACCTGCGCATTAGTACGCGCAATTCCGCGTACCACAGGTGCGTAGCCTTTCAGGCTGTCGGGTAACATATCGTCATCAGAAGCAAGCTGACCGCCGCGGAACGGAATACTGTCGAACACATCAGCAGGTGTGGAGCTATCGCCGAGCGTCATCTGGCTTTTCAGGGCAACGACATCACGCTGGGCGTAGGTGTAAACCGTATCCCATCTGTCTTTGCCGTCGCTATCACGATTCCATGTGGTGTAGTTACGCAAGCGCCATGCGCCGTAGTTGATGCCCGGGCGCAGGTTGGCATACTGGCTATTCGTATTCTGGCCATTACGCACAAAAGTGTTATTACCGCTTACGCTATAGTTCAGTAACAGCGCGTTAATACCTTCATCCCACAGTTCTGGCGCCACATAGCCGCGCGCCTGCGCGGAAAGTGCCGCCTGAGGAATACTCAGCAACAACTTCTGAGATGAAAATAAAAACTCAGCTAGCGCCTGCGGAATAGCCGCAAGATTGGCGCATTCTGCGTCAGCATTAAGCTGCGGGAACAGTGCTGTTTTTACGCCGTAGCTTTGTAAAACTCCGGCAGACAAACAAGGCTGAAGTTTTGCCTCTCCGTTACCTTCTTTAACCATCCTGAAAGTAATATCCCGGGTATCGACCAGTTGGTTGTTAATAACAATATCCACACGATAAATACCGGCAGCCTGTTCGCCATCTTCAAAGGCCGCAAGATCGGCTCCTTGTGAAGAGGGGTTATTAACCTCGAGTAATGCCGGGTTAAAATAATCACGCGACTGTGCGGTTTCACTCATACCTGAACACGCCAGTGCGACACACCAGGCAAGATGGGTCGATCGTAATTGAAGACGATTGTTTGCTTTCATCATTAACTTCCTGCCTGTATATATCAGGCTATATCATTCTGGCCCGTACTACCCTGTACGCCCGGGAAGCATTAATTCGGTTTATTAAATTGACGCATTATGAGCTTCACCGGTGCTGCCATAATCACTGATTAATTTAAAACTCAGTGGGCCAGATGAAACACCCGCAGGTAAATTAAAGCGTGCAGTACCGCCCGGCGCCACAAAACTCACGTCCGGGACTGTTTTACCACTAACCGTAATCTGGTTGAAATTCATATAGTAACTGGTTGGATTAGTTACCTGCAGCTGGTTTCCAACTTTCTGCCAGGTCAGTTGACCCGCAACTTTTTCCGGTATATTTTTCTTTAATGCTTCCGGGCGATAAATTAACTTAATGCGGGTTTTTACCGCCACCTGGAGCGTATTTTCCTTTTTAGGAGCAGAAGGAATAGATTTAATATTTAACCAGTACATTGATTCTTTATCATCGGGCAAATTCCCGGCTCGCACGATACGCAATATATTTTGTTGCCCATTGTCTAAACGAAACAGAGGCGGCGTGATAATAAAGGGAGCTTTCTCAGCGCCACCTGATTGGGTGTCAATCCATGACTGAATCAGATATGGCACGGAATCCGGGTTATTGACGCTCAGTGAAGCTTCCTTTTTTCCGCCGTCATAAATCACCCGGGTTCCTCCAATTACAACTCCTGCATTGGCAGCAGAAATAGCCGTACCGGCTATAACCAGGGCAATTAAAGTTTTACTTACAAAATTCATTTGATACCTCTGTAAAAAAGGGCCGGGAAATCCGGCCCCCTTGTCATGTCTGTCTGGATATTAGTTATAAATAACAGAGAAGCTGGCTACAGAGTTTGCCGGGCCAGCAGTCACTGTTGCAGCTGTTGATTTATACTGAGCGTAGAAATCCAGAACGTTGTCAGCAGTGTCAGTCAGGGAGTAGCGATAGCTGTTTTCGCCATGCAGTGGCAGTTGAACTTTGTCTGCAGTCATCAGATTGATTGCAACACCCGTTGCGGCACCCGGAACAGTGCTGTCGATAGCCAACAGAGTAGAATCAGCAATGACTGGTGCACCGTCAAAACGCACGTGAGCAATTTTGATTGCTTCAGGGCAGTCTTTCAGCACGATAGAGAATTTCTTAGCCGCTGTCACAACACCCATTGCGGTGAATTCAGACTTATTGTATTCGCCCAATGGAACAGTCTGGTTCTGAGAAGCCACATCAACAGTACAAGCTGTATCCAGAATGACACCTGTGAAATTCACGGTGCCTGCAGTTGCCATAGCATTAGAAGCAGATACAGCGGAGATAGCAGCAATAACAACAGCGAGTAAATTCTTTTTCATCACATTTTCCTTTATATATTTATATGACTTTATATTCAGGCAAAACAAGCCCTATTCATTATTGAGAAATAACGAAAATATATCGTCAGGTTTTCCATGCATCATCATGTTGTATGTACAGCGAACGGTTATATGGAGTACAAAACTGATTTACCTTATTAACTACCAATCCGTTTATTGTGATAAGTCACTCAAACTGAATGTATATTAATAAATGGATTTTTGAACTTCATACCAATTCACTGCTTGAATCAATTTTCAACAAACCCCGCATTAAACTCAAGGCATTTTTCGGTGTAATTTTACACCGTAACATTTATTCACTTAATAAATCTTCTTAACCATAATGCAGCCGTATATAGCCCCACACAGGAATGTTCCTGGTCTTTATCAAGAGAATATAAATGTCTGTATTTGAACAACAAAATCCATTTTTTACAGATGATTTAACCATCTTAAATAAAAAACCTATTGCGGAAATTGAGCAGTTAATCACAAGCCTAAATATCGAATCTAACAAATTTGAAACAAAACCACGCCAAATTATTAACTACATGGATAGTAATGAAAGGAAGTGTTATCTATTACATAAAGGTAGCGTATCGCTTTATCGTAGTATTGATGGAATGGTTTTAAATACGGAATCCGCGCCTTATGTGTTTGGTATGAGCACTCAACTCACTGATCCTGACTATATTTACATCAAGACTCATGATGAATCCGAAGTAAGCTGGATGCCTTTGGCAGTGGCAAATGAGATTATTGCACAAGAGAATCTTTGGCAAAGTTTGTCCGCATTATTGATATACACTGTCACCCGTGTTTACGACCACTGTACGAAGATCTCATCATTATCTTCATATGATCTTATTCGTTATCAGCTCTACGAATTAATGAGCGAGACACAAGAAATTAGAAGCAGCGTCAGCATTGCAAACTACATACAAAGCCGGACGTTCTTATCACGCAGCAGCATTATGAAAATACTAGCTCAGTTGAAAACAGGTGGCTATATCACAACGGAACGAGGATGTCTGATCGGCATCAATAACATTCCTTTGAAATATTGAAAACCTGAACGAAAGAATGCGCTTCGCATAGACGATTGTTAATTAACAAGTAATTGTTACAAAGATGATGTTTCTTGCATAAATTTCTATGCTAGATTTAAATTAATTATTTTCATTGTGAATAGTGTCGATATGAAAGATTCATCAGCGCAAGGTTTGCCAACCCTTATCCAGTCCCAGGCGACGTTTGATCTTATCGATTTGCTGAGCCCGCATGTCAGTTTTGAAAAAATCCCAGCACATCGTCGGCTTTACTATTCCGTTGGCGGGGAGAACATGTGCTACATCATTCTGTCTGGCTCTATCAAAGTGGGTCGAGATATCGATGGTTTTGTCGTGTCTTCAATGCCAGTGCCCAATATCGCAGGCATAACCAATTTGTTACCTGAAACCACCGGGCTGTATCTAGAAACCCTGAAAGAATCTGAAATTGCCATCCTCACTACAACCTATGCACAACAATTGATTGGTGAGACGAATTCCTGGCAATTACTGGTGAACCACATTGCTAAAGTGACGGCCAACCTGTTACTCACCAATATCATTATGACTGCCCCTTCAACCTATGAAGTGCTGCGTTTTCAGTTGATGGCGTTGATGAATGAACCTGCCAGCGTGCGGGAATCGACTTCGGCTGCAAAATACGTGCTTGAAAGAACACGACTCTCACGTAGCACCATAATGAAAATGCTCGCACAGTTAAAACAAGGCGGGTATATCCAACTCGACGATGGCATTCTCATCGCATTGCATCATTTACCCGCCAAATATTAGTCTCTGTTTAGTCTGCTAATCCCCGGTTCACCAGCATCGGCTCGCTATACGGTGCATGTCCGCGCCACTCGTCATATAACGCTTTGAGATCCTGGCTATTCCCACGCGACAATATTGCCTCGCGAAAACGCTGGCCGTTTTTAGCGGTTAACCCGCCCTGCTCCACAAACCATTGGTAGCCATCATCCGCCAGCATTTGCGTCCAGATATAGGCGTAATACCCCGCGGCATAACCGCCGCCAAAAATATGGGCGAAGTAGCTACTGCGGTAACGAGGCGGCACGGCTGCCAGGTTAATCTGCTCACGCTCGAGCGCATCGGCTTCAAACTGTTCCACATCATCCACCACGCTTTCAGCTGGCAGACTGTGCCAGGTCATATCCAACAATGCGGCGGAAAGCAACTCCGTCATGTCGTAGCCTTTATTGAATTGCGCGGCGCGGAATAACTTCTCTTTTAGCGCCTCTGGCATGGGTTCGCCGGTTTGATAATGGCGCGCATAATGAGCAAATACTTGCGGTTCACGCGCCCAATGCTCGTTGATTTGCGAGGGGAATTCGACAAAATCGCGTGGCGTGTTGGTGCCGGATAGCATCGCATAACGTTGGGTCGCAAACAGCCCGTGTAGCGTATGGCCAAACTCATGGAACAGCGTTACGACGTCATCCCAGGAGATCAGTGCTGCTTCACCGTTTGCCGGTTTGCTGTAGTTGCAGACGTTGTAAATCACCGGTGCGGTTTCAAGCAACGTGGATTGATCCACAAAGTTGCCCATCCATGCGCCGCCACCTTTGCTGTCGCGGGCAAAAAAATCGCCATAGAACAACGCCATACCGCGCCCGTCTTTATCGAAAATTTCCCACACCCGCACATCGTCGTGATAAACAGGAATATCAAAACGTTCAACAAAGCTCAGGCCGAAAAGCTGACTCGCCGCCCAAAAGACGCCATTGGTTAACACGTTATTGAGTTCAAAATAGGGTTTAATTTGCGCCTCATCGAGGTCGTATTGCGCGTGCCTGACTTGTTCGGCATAGAATGCCCAGTCCCAGGCCTGTGCTTTGAAATCGCCCTGCTGCTGGTCAATAACCTGTTGAATATCGGTTAATTCACGCTGTGCACGTGCGGTCGCCGCGGGCACGATATCACGCATAAACTGCAATGCAGCCTGTGGGGTTTGGGCCATTTGGTCGGCAATTTTCCAGGCGGCGTAGTTCTCAAACCCCAGCAGTTGCGCTTGTTCAGCACGCAACGTCGCGAGGCGAGCCACAATGGCGCGCGTATCGTGGCTGTCGTTGTGTTGAGTCCGCTCCCAACCTGCTTTAAACAACCGTTCACGCGTTTGGCGGTTACGTAACGATTGCAGCGCCGGTTGTTGGGTAAAATTGAGTAGCGGAATGACGTATTTCCCATCCAGACCTTTTGAAGTGGCATGTTGCGCCGCAGCGGCAATTTCCGCAGGGGTTAACCCGTCAAGTTGCTCCACGTTGTCAACCACCAGCCCCGCAGCTTTATTGGCTGCGTGCAGGTGGTTATTAAACTGGCTGTTCAACTGTGCGGCTTCTTTATTCAGCACTTTCAGGCGCGCTTTTTTATCGTCACTGAGAGTGGCACCCGCAAGGGTAAAACTCTGCCAGACGACCTCAATCAAACGCAGGGATTCGTCATCAAGACTGAGGGAAAGGCGACGCTGGTACACACTATTTAAACGTGAAAACAACACGCTGTTCAGGCGCATTTCATCTGCGAGTTCGGCTAATTCGGCGGCAAACTCTTCATCCAGTTGTTGCAGGTAATCATTGGTATTTGCCGCGGTCATGGCGAAGAAAACTTGGGTTACGCGCCCCAACATTTGTCCGGTTTTTTCCAGCGCCAGGTAAGTATTCTCAAAGTTGGGTTCAGCGGGGTCATGAGCAATCGCCGCTACCTCTTCACGCTTAATTCGTTTGGCCTCGTCAAAAGCCGGACGATAATGGCTGTCTTTGATGTCATCAAAATGAGGGGCTTGATAAGGCAATAAACTGAGGGAAAAAAACGGATTAACTGACAGCATCCTGAACTCCTGAAGTAAGGCCAGCAGTAAGATGGAAGAGGCTCACGCATTTCCACCCTACGAAGAAAGTTAAATGATTGTAGGGCGGTTAAGCGTAAGCGTCATCCGCCAAGCTCAACTCGCCGCCTGATACACAGCAATTAACTCTGCGGCAATGGCCACAGCAATTTCTGTAGGGAGTTTACCTTTGACTTGCGCCAGCCCCACCGGGCAGCGCAAGGTACTCAGTTGGTCAGCCGTCACCCCTTTTCCCGCCAGCCGATACTCGAAGCGCTGGCGCTTGGTATGCGATCCAATCAGGCCAAGATAGCGGTAGTCGCCACGTTTAAGTATCGCTTCGGTCAATTCCAGATCCCGAGGATGGCTGTGGGTCATCACAATAAAATAGCTGTTCGCAGGTGCTGCGTGTACGGCATCCAGTGGATCATCTGTCTGCACGATATACACCCCTTGGGGTACGCAGGCAAACGAGTCTGGGCGTTCATCAACCCAGGTAATGTGACAGGGTAACGTTGATAACAGCGCCACCAGCGCTTGCCCGACGTGGCCTGCGCCAAAAACGATAATTTGAGGTTGTGCCTGAATCAGCGGTTCAAATAACACCGTCGTCATCCCACCGCAACACTGCCCAAGCCTTGCGCCCAGATTAAAATGCTCGGTATGCGGCACCGTGCTTTGGTTTTCTAGCATTGCACGTGCCATGGCGACAGATTGATATTCCAGGTGCCCACCGCCAATAGTCAGATAAGTGTGCTCGCGCCCAACAATCATTTTAGTGCCACAGTTTCTCGGCACCGAGCCTTTATCCGCTAGCAGAGTCAGCAACACACAAGGTTCGCGACGCTCGCGCAACTGCATCAGAATACTTATCCACTCATCGTCGTTCATAGCACCTCCTGACAACCCCAGAATACGCGTTCCGGGGTGGCGGGGGCATCCAGCATCGGGTGTTTACGGTATTCATTTACGCTTGCTACGGCGTCTTGTAAGGCGCACCACACGGAAATTCCCAGCATAAATGGCGGTTCACCAACAGCTTTGGAACGGTAAACCGTGTGCTGAGGATTGGCATGATTTTCGAGCAGGCTCACCCGCAGGTCGGCTGGCACATCGCTGATTGCCGGGATTTTGTAACTCATGGGACTGTCAGTCAACAACCGTCCTTTGTCATCCCAAACCAACTCTTCACAGGTTAACCAACCAGCGCCTTGCACAAATCCACCTTCAATTTGCCCAATGTCGAGTGCAGGGTTCAGCGAATTGCCAACGTCATGCAGAATATCCGTACGCAACAGGCGATACTCTCCGGTCAGCGTGTCAATGATGACTTCCGAACAAGCCGCGCCGTATGAGAAGTAATAGAACGGCTGCCCGCGTCCGGCAGCGCGATCGTAATGAATGCCCGGCACTTTGTAGAACCCGGTGGCAGACAGCGGCACCTGGTTTAGCCAGGCGAGGTTTGCTATCTCATTAAAAGTAAAATGCCGCCCTGGGACTTTCACCACGCCGTTACGAAACACCACTTGTTCCGCTTCGCAACTGTGCAAACGGCAAAGCATTTCTACCAGCCGTGCTTTAATAGTGAGTGCAGCGATTTCCGCCGCTTTGCCGTTAAGATCCGCACCCGATGAAGCCGCCGTCGGCGATGTATTCGGCACCTTGCCGGTATGAGTTGCCGTGACCTGAATCTGCTCAACGGGTATTTGCAACACCTCGGCGACAACTTGCGCGACTTTGGTGTTCAGCCCTTGTCCCATTTCCGTGCCGCCATGGTTTAGCTGCACGGTGCCATCAGTGTAAATCAGTATTAACGCCCCAGCCTGGTTGAGAAAACTGGAGGTAAATGAGATACCAAATTTTACCGGTGTGAGCGCCAGACCGCGTTTTAGCACCGGGCTTGTGCGGTTAAATTCTCTGACCTGCGCCCGACGCTGAGGGTAATCGGCACTCGTCTCAAGCTGGCGGGTAATTTCCGGCATGATGTTGTGTTCAACGGTTTGATGGTAGTGCGTGACATTGCGCTCGGTGTCACCATAGTAGTTGCGTTTGCGAACATCCAACGGATCAAGGCTGAGCTCGCGCGCAATGTGGTCCATAATCTGTTCAATGGCGACCATGCCCTGCGGTCCGCCAAATCCGCGGTAGGCAGTATTGGACGCCAGATTGGTGCGGCAGCGATAGCCAGTAATTCGCGCATCGCCGAGGTAATAAGCATTATCAGCGTGAAACATCGCGCGATCGCAGATCGATCCTGATAGATCCAGCGAATACCCGCAGTTTGCCGCCAGATCGATTTTCACCCCATTGAGCATACCTTCATCGGTGAACCCCACCTCATATCGCACAAAAAATGGATGCCGCTTACCGGTAATACGCATGTCGTCACGTCGTGAAAGACGCATTTTTGCTGGGCGCCCGGTTAATGCCGCCACCAATGCTGCGTGGCAGGCAATACCCGCAGCCTGGGTTTCTTTGCCGCCAAACCCACCCCCCATACGGCGCATATCCACTGTGACTTTATTCATCGTGATACCAAGTACCGAAGCCACTAGCTTTTGCACTTCGGTCGGATGTTGAGTAGACGACCAGACCGTTACACAACCATCTTCACCAGGCTGTACCACCGCAATCTGCCCTTCAAGATAAAAGTGTTCCTGGCCACCAATATGAAATTGCCCCTGGATACGGTGCGGTGCGGTGGTAAGCGAAGCATCGACATCGCCACGTTGATGTACATGCGGTTCCTGGACGTAGAGTTCACGCTCTAAAGCTTCTTCTACATCCAGCACCGGTTCGAGAACTTCATATTCGATAATGGCTTTTTGCGCGCCAGCGCGCGCCGCTTCTGGGGAATCGGCCGCCACCGTCAGGACCACCTGGCCGTGATATTCAACTTTGTCTCGGGCAAACAGTGGGTCGCCTGGTTCTAAAGGGCCAATATCCAGTTCGCCCGGCACATCCTGCCAGCCAAAAATACGCACCACGCCAGCAACGGCGTAACACGCGGAGGTGTCGATATTGAGGATCCGAGCATGCGCGTGCTGGCTGAGAACCGGGCACAGGTACAACATTCCTGGTAGCGTCAGTTTGTCGTCGATATATTCCGCTTTGCCACTGACATGTTTATCCGCACTTTCATGTTTGCGGCTTTCGCCTGCGCCACCGCGCATTTTGCGAGAAAACTGCTCGATTAATGCCTGTTCTTGCAGGCGCACTGGATTAGTTGACATAGTGTTGTACCTCCAGCGCATGAGTCGGTTCAGTGTGTTGTAGCACCAGGCGTCGCAGCAGGTTTTGTGCGAGTTTCAGTCGATAGGCTCCAGTAGCCCGGAAATCGCTGAGCGGTTGAAAATCATCGGCCAATGCTGTGCATGCCTGAGCCAGCGTTTGCGGGTTGAGCGGCAAACCGAGCAGGGCATTTTCAGCGCCTTTCGCCCGTGCCGGAACCGCCGCCATACCACCAAATGCCAGCCGCGCTCGCGTCACAATGCCCTCATCTACGTGGAGATTGAATGCACCAAACACCGTAGAAATATCATCATCCAGGCGTTTGGAAACTTTCCATGCACTGAATGTCGGGGAGACCGCTTCCCGGTCAATGAGAACTGCGCTGATAAACTCCCCCGCCTGCAAAGCGGTTTTGCGATAACTGAGGAAGAATTCATCAAGCGACAGAATGCGGATGGTGTCCGAGTTGCGCAGTTCAAGGCTGGCACCAAGTGCCAATAGCATTGGCGCACCATCACCAATGGGTGAAGCATTCGCCAGGTTGCCCGCCAGTGTGGCGTGATTGCGAATTTGTGTTGATGCAAAACGGTCCAGCACCTGTGCAAACGCAGGGATCAAAGACTGCAATACGTCCTGACACGCCTGCAATGTCGCCATCGCGCCAATGCGGATGTGGCTGTCCGTGACGGAAATAGTTTTGAGTTCATCCACCTGATTAAGCGAGATAATCAGCGGTAGCGTCTGGAATTGCTGGGTGATGGTTAGCGCCAAATCGGTGCCACCCGCCAGCAAACGAGCCTGCGGATTTTGCTGATAAAGCAACGCCAGTTGCTGAACAGTTTTTGGCAATAAGCAACGGTTAGCTTTGCTTAACTCGGCGGCCTGCGCGTGTTGCAGCGACTTTAAGCGTGCAACGGTTTGCGGCTCTGCTCGCGTAAACTGATCGGTATACACGCCGCAACTTTGCTGCATCGCCTCAATAATCGGGCGATAGCCGGTACAACGGCAAAGGTTTCCTGCAAGATGCTTTTCGATGTCTTGATGCTGTGGGTCGCAGTTATTTTTTTGCAATGCAAAACCTGACATCACAAAACCTGGGGTACAGAAACCACATTGTGATGCATGGCAATCGGCCATCGCCTGCTGAACCGGGTGCAACTTGCCACCTTCGGATAAGTCTTCAACTGTCAGCAACTGTTTGCCATCCAACTGGCTGATAAGCATGATGCAGCTATTGGCGGTGTCATAACGCATTTTCTCGCCATCAACTTGCCCGAGCACCACCGTGCATGCACCGCAATCACCCGATGCGCACCCTTCTTTGCTGCCGCTACGCTGTTCGCTGCCGCGCAACCAGTTCAACACGGTAGTATTTGGGTCAACATCATCGAGAGTCTTTAATGTCTGATTGAGCAAAAATTGAATCATGCCGCAGCCTCCAGCGTGCCGCGTTTCCACACGCATTTGCCGTTAACCCAGGTGTGCCAGATGTTGCGGTCATCGCCGAGCGTCATCAGCACGAACAAGTTTTCATAAATATCCCGACTGTTGGCGTACCGCAGTTTCTGCAATGGTGTGACGGCTAAGTCCAGAACCACAAAATCCGCCTCTTTACCTGGCAAGAAGTTGCCGATTTTGTCATCCAAATCCAGCGCATGTGCACCACCCAGCGTGGCGTGATAAAACGCTTCGCAGGCCGACAGTCGGTAGCCTTGCAACTGGCCGACTTTGTAAGCTTCGGCCAGGGTTTGGAGCATGTTAAAGGTGGTGCCTGCGCCAACGTCAGTGCCTATCCCCATGCGGATCCCTCGGTCATGGCACTGTTTTAGGTTAAACAGGCCGCTTCCGAGAAACAGGTTGGATGTCGGGCAAAAAGCGATGGCCGATTCAGTACGGTGCAGGCAATCCCACTCGCATTCCTGTAAATGAATGGCGTGGGCAAATACGCTGCGTTTACCGGTTAGCTGGTACTGGTGGTAGACAGAAAGATAGCTTTCTGATTCCGGCCACAGGTCTTTCACCCATTCAACTTCTGCACTGTTTTCACTTAAATGGGTATGCAGCCAGGTATCAGGAAACTCCTCACGCAGGGTCTGTACTACTTTGAGTAATTCAGGTGAAGACGTCGGGGCAAATCGCGGCGTTAGCGCATAGTTAAGACGCCCTTTTTTATGCCAGCGTTGAATCAGTTCACGTGTTTGCAGGTAACTTTGCTCTGGCGTTTCAGTCAGGTAGTCCGGCGCATTGCGGTCCATCATCACTTTCCCCGCGATTATCCGCATGGCGAGATGTTCTGCTGCGCTGAAAAGTGCTTCAACCGACTGCGGATGCACAGTGCCAAACACCAATGCCGTGGTCGTGCCGTTGCTTAATAGCTGGCTGAGGAAGAACGCTGACATTTTCGCCGCGTGGGAACTATCCTGATACTGGCTCTCAACAGGGAATGTATAAGTCTGTAGCCATTCGAGGAGTTGCTCGCCATACGCGCCAATCATTTCTGTTTGCGGATAATGCAGATGGGTATCGACGAAACCTGGAATAATTAATTTGCCACGATAATCGACATAATCGCTTTCGCTACGCAAATGCGTACGCCCTTCTTCCCATGGCAAGAGCGCAACGATCATGCCTTTATTGAGAAATAACAGCGCATCTTCATGATGACGGGCATTCGCCAGCAACTCATCAGGGCTGGTTCCGGTTTGTGTGATATCGAAAAACTGGCCGCGTAGCGCTTGCGTATAATTAACTGTCATCGCCGTACCCGTAATGGTGTTGTAAAGAATGAGTTAACTACTGCAATGTTGATGCCATGTTGAATTTTGGATTTAATCAGTTTTATAACAATAGCTTAGACCACATTCCTTTCCATTGCGCAACATTTGCGCAACTTTTATCAATGCAAACGGTTGCTTGTAACCGCAATCGGTTGCCATTCGGTAGCATTCGTGTGGAAGCTAAAAATAGAAGGTTTTCTTGCACCAGGAAGTTGCACACGGTTGACGTAACTGCACCAGCATTGAGCAGGTACTTTAACTTTAAAGTTGAATTATCACTCACAGCCTTAGCGTGCTAAGGTATTACGACATAAAAGCGTTGAGGAACAGTAAGATGATTATTCTGGTAACCGGCGCCACTGCCGGATTTGGTGAGAGCATCACCCGTCGTTTCGTACAACAAGGCCATAAAGTGATTGCCACTGGCCGTCGTCAGGAACGTCTGCTGGAGCTCAAAGAAGAACTGGGTGAAAGTATCATTACGCTGCAACTCGATGTACGTAACCGTGCGGCGATTGAACAAGCGTTAGAGCAGTTACCGGCTGACTGGCGCAATATTGATATATTGGTGAACAACGCAGGGCTGGCGTTGGGTATGGAACCGGCTCATAAAGCGAACCCGGATGACTGGGAAACGATGATTGATACCAACAATAAAGGCCTGGTATACATGACACGTGCCGTGCTTCCTGGCATGGTAGAGCGTAATCGCGGGCACATTATCAATATCGGTTCTACCGCTGGCAGTTGGCCGTACGCGGGTGGGAATGTCTACGGTGCGACTAAAGCATTTGTGCGTCAATTCAGCCTGAACCTACGTACTGATTTGCATAAAACCGCGATTCGCGTGACGGATATCGAGCCTGGTTTGGTTGGCGGCACTGAGTTTTCAAATGTACGTTTCAAAGGCGATGACGGTAAAGTCGAGCAAACCTATGAAAACGCCAACGCTTTAACGGCTGAAGACGTGACTGAAGCGGTTTGGTGGGTGGCGACGCTACCTAAACACGTCAACATCAATACGCTTGAGATGATGCCGGTAAGCCAGACGTTTGCCGGTTTAAGCATTCACCGCGAAGGTTAATCACCTTGTCCATATTCGAAGGGATTTCGGGTATGGGCGACCGTGCAAATAAATGTTAAATTTGCACGGTTATTCCAAGAAAAGAAAAAATTAATGTTACCGTCAACTTTGCTTAACCCTACCCAGCCCGTTAATCAACAAATCTACCGTATCTTGCGTCGGGATATTGTTCGTTGCTTAATTCCACCTGGTACTCCGCTTTCTGAAAAAGAGGTGTCAATCCGCTTTGATGTTTCACGCCAGCCTGTTCGTGAAGCGTTTATTAAACTGGCGGAAACTGGGTTGGTGCAAATTCGCCCACAGCGCGGCACTTACGTTAATAAGATTTCGGTCAGCCAGGTGAAAAACGGCTGCTTTATTCGTGAAGCGATTGAACGTGCGGTAGCGAAGCGTGCGGCAAGTATGGCGACAGACGAGCATCTTTATATGCTTGAGCAATTGCTCAACCAACAACGCACGGCCATTGACCGCAATCAATTAGACGATTTCTTCCAGTTGGATGATGAATTTCACCAGCAGCTGGCACTGGTTGCCGATTGCAGCCTGGCATGGGATACGGTCGAAAACATCAAAGCGACGATGGACCGAGTGCGCTACATGAGCCTCGAACACATTTCTCCACCAGAGATGTTGCTCTCTCAGCATTACGATATTTTTGACGCATTAAAACGCCATGATGAAGATGATGTGGATCAGGCGATGTATCGCCATCTGCATGAGATAAGCCAGTCAATATTATTGATTCGTAAAGAAAGGCGTGACTGGTTTAGTGAAGAGTGATGTTTGAATTCTCGCCCGCTACCGGGCGAGTTTTATCGCTATTTTTTAAAATCTAGCCACTGTCACTTTCGCGCCGTTTTCACGTAACGTCAGATAACACTCAGTGACCCGCTGAACGAATTTCTCGTTCGCTGGCAAGTCTTCACCAAAGATAGTTTTTAGCGCCAGCAGTGCCTTAACACGGGTTTCACCTTCTTTACTGGCGGCCACCGCTTGTGCAATGGCAGGCAGTAATGGGTCGCTCACTTCAATAGGATTACCCTGCTCGTCAACACCACCGACATAACGCATCCAACCCGCAACACCCAGCGCTAACAAATCAAACTGACTGCCGTTTGCCAAATGCCAGCGAATGGAGTCTAACCAACGCTGTGGCAACTTCTGGCTACCGTCCATCGCGATTTGCCAGGTACGGTGGCGCAATGCTGGGTTGGTATAACGTGCAATCAATGAATCTGCATATTTTGGCAGATCAACCCCCTGCACTTTCAACGTCGGCGCTTGTTGTTGCAGCATTAATGCGTGTGCAGTGCGACGATAGTTTTCATCTTGCATACATTCGGAAATGTGCTGATAACCGGCCAGGTAACCGAGATAGGCAAGGAATGAATGGCTGCCATTAAGCATGCGCAGTTTCATCTCTTCGTATGGCAGAACGTCTTTCACCAGTTCTGCACCCGCTTTTTCCCATTCTGGACGGCCTGCCACAAAATTATCTTCAATAACCCACTGGCGGAACGGTTCGCACGCAACTGCCGCCGGGTCAACAACACCTGTTGCCTGGGAAACTTGTTCCAGCGTTTCAGCCGTCACAGCCGGTACAATTCGGTCAACCATAGTGGAGGGGAATGTCACATGAGTTTCAATCCACGCGGCCAATTCTGGGTTAATTGCCTGAGCGTAGGCGGTGATAACATTGCGGGTTACATGGCCATTTTCCGGCATGTTGTCACAGGACATGACGCTAAACGCAGGCAGGCCCGCGGCTTTACGGCGAGCCAGCGCCTCTACAATCACACCCGGTGCAGATTTTGGCTGCTGTGGATTAGCAAGATCGTGCGCGATTAAAGGATGCTCCAGCAAGATGGTGCCGGTTGCTGGAGTATGGCAATAGCCTTTTTCGGTCACAGTCAGGGAAACAATGGCAACTTCGGGCTGAGTCAGCGCGCTAAATACCGCTTCAAGGCCATCGACCTGCGCATGAATCGCGTCTTTCACTACGCCCACAACGCGGCAATGCCAGGCGTCAGCCGACATTTCGGCCACGCTATAAAGATTGTCTTGCTTCTTTAAATCAGCAATTTGTTGCTCACCGCCAATCAGATTGACTTCGCAGTAACCCCAGTCGCTACCATATTCATTAGCCAGGATGTCGGCGTAAACCGCCTGATGCGCACGATGGAACGCGCCAAAACCAAGATGAACGATACGTGATACCAGTTTGCTACGGTCATATTTTGGGAGAATAGCTTTTGCAGATAAGAGCTTGTTTTCCATTTTTAAAACTCGCTGTGTAGTAACTTGGGGACAGCTACAGACTACCTGCCATGGTAGTCTGCATTTTGATTTGAATTAAACTTTGGCCATTTGGTATGACACAAATTCAAAAGCTGTATGACAGGATCACGTTTTGCGATGTCTGGTGTTCCGTGACCCCATGGCTAAACCTTTAGTAACTCCTGACCCCATTTACAACCGCTGCCTTTTTGGGTGTTTCTGCGGCGTCCTCGGCCAGGCTCAGGTCGCGGTCTTTCACTTCTGGCATCAATATTGCCGCCAGTAAACCAATCACCGAGTAGACAATCATCATGACGACAATCGGCCACCAGGAACCCGTCATGTTAACGAAAATACCTGCGAGCACTGGACCAAATCCTACTGCAACCAGCCCACCCGCTTCTTTCGAAATCGCCATTCGTGTGAAGCGATTACGCGAGCCGAACATTTCGGCCATGGTGATATTTTCCAGAGCAAACAATCCCAGTACTGCGACGTTATGAATAATGATAATTGAAGCCATAATGACGTTAACATCATTGCTCTTATCAACAATCATCGACAGCATTGGGTAAGCAAGAATAATGGCTGAAATATTAACGATAATGTAAGGAATACGGCGTCCTATTTTATCTGATAGCCAACCTAAGAACGGAATGGTAATAAAACCAATAATAGAGCTAATCATTAGGGCGTCAGTCGGAATACGTTTTTCAAATAATAAGGTCTGAACCAGATAACCCGCGAGGAAGGTTTGAATTAAACCCGAGTTTCCAGCCTGACCAAAACGTAATCCCGTTGCAAGCCAGAATGATTTACTGGTAAACATCGCACCTAACGAGTGAGTTTTGTCAGCCACCGGTTTTGTCACCGCAACGTTTTCAGTGTCATCATTAACTTTCTCAAACACTGGGCTTTCTTTAAGATTCATACGCAGCCAGATGGCAAAGATCATCACTACCACGCTCGCAAGGAAAGGTACACGCCAACCCCATGCCAGTAGTTCTTCTTTCGGAAGGGCGAAGAACATCACCGCCCAAATCGCTGTTGCCGATAGCGTACCGCAGTTGGTCCCCATCGCAACTAAAGAGGAAATAATGCCGCGTTTACCTTTGGGTGCATACTCTGCAAGCATAGTCCCGGCACCGGAAATTTCAGCCCCGGCACCCAACCCCTGAATAATACGTAACAACACCAAGAGTATCGGCGCAAAAATACCGATTTGTGCATAGGTTGGGAGCACACCAATTAAGGTGGTACAAATCCCCATCATCGTAATAGTAATAAACAATACTCTCTTACGCCCAATGGTGTCGCCCATTCGACCAAAGAAGAATGCACCGGCAATACGGGCGATATAACCTGCACCATAGGTTCCCATCGCCAATATTAATGCCATCGCAGCGGATTGCTCAGGGAAAAATATTTCGTGGAAGACTAACGCAGCACCTAATGAATATAACTGGAAATCCATAAACTCCAGTGCAGTGCCGAGCCAACCGGAAACGGCGGCTTTAACTAAATCACCGGTGCTTCTTTCCGGCTGGTCATTTTTAATATTAATAGAAGTATTCATATTTCTGTTCTCAGCAATTTGTCGTTGTAGGGACAGCAAATCTATAGGTACAGATGGGTGAATCAGAACGTCAGCAGCACCTTGCAGCATTGCTTTTGGTCTTTTTCAAATATTTCCATTGCCTCAACTACTTGCATGTAATTGAACTGATGGGTAATTAATTTCTCCGGGTTTATTTTTTTCTGTGTCATCCAGTCAATCACCATTGGAAAGCGATTGCTGTTGAGTCGTGAGCTATATATAGAGAGCTCTTTACTGGTGATAGCTTGTTGATTCAACACGCAAGGGTCAGATGAAAAACCCATAATACCGATGCGTGCAGCAGGTGAAGCAAGCGCGATAGCTTGCGGTAAAATGGCCGGATGACAGGCCGCATCAATGATAAGTGTTGGGTGAATTCCCAGACGCTCAAGTTCTGCACGTAAATCAATATTGGCATTATTGATAACCCGATCGGCTCCGTTGGCTTTCGCCATCGTGAGGCGCTCGTCAATGCGGTCGACCACGATAATCTCTTTTACGCCGTACACGCCGCGCAATGCCTGAATAGACGTTAAGCCCATCGGCCCGGCGCCATACACTAATGCTGTGTCCAGAGGGCCTGGATTCAGTTGGCTACAGATATTGGCAGCAATAGTGAATGGCTCCACCATCGTGGCTTCATTATCAGGAATACTCTGCGGTACCACGTGGGCGTTCTTAGCAGGCAAGGTGATATATTCGCTAAAACCGCCATCGCGGTGCACACCAATAACCTGAAGTTCAGCACATACATTTGGCCGCCCGACTAAACAGGGATAGCAGTGACCACAACTCACCACCGGGTCACCAACCACACGTTCACCGATACGTGATGACTCAACGCCTTCACCGACAGCATCAATATGGCCGAAAAACTCGTGGCCGATAACGCGCGGATACTTGGCGAACGGGTTATGCCCGCGATAAATATGTACGTCTGAACCGCAAATACCGGCACTGCTTACGCGAATACGCACTTCGTAAGGCTGTGGTTGTGGAACAGGACGCTCTTCAATAACCAGTTTTTCTGGTTGCTGTATGGTGATGCTTTTCATCGTTATCTCTCCCGTTACCAATTCCACAAGGTGCCATCTTCGAGGCGAGCTACCGGCAAATATGCAGGTTCGTACGGATATTTCGCGGCCAGTTTTTCGTCAAACTCAATCCCGAGACCCGGTTTTTCGCCTGGATGCATGTAGCCGTTATCAAACGTCCAGTTATGTGGGAACACTTCGAGCATTTGTTCGGAATAACCCATGTATTCCTGTACGCCAAAGTTCGGCACCCACAGGTCAAAGTGCAGTGCTGCCGCGTGGCAAATTGGTGATAGGTCAGACGGTCCATGTGATCCTGTTCTCACCTGGTAAAGCGAGGCAAAATCAGCAATTCGACGCATCCCGCTGATGCCACCCGCATGAGTGATCGTGGTACGGATGTAGTCAATAAGCTGCTCTTCGATAAGCTGTTTACAGTCCCAGATACTGTTAAACACTTCCCCCACCGCAATCGGCGTAACGGTGTGCTGGCGAATCAAACGGAAGCTTTCCTGGTTTTCGGCGGGTGTAGGGTCTTCCATCCAGAACAAACGGTGTTCTTCGATGCTTTTACCAAAGCGAGCGGCTTCAATTGGCGTCAAACGGTGGTGCATGTCATGCAATAAATGTTCGTTGAAACCAAATTTATTACGCACCGCTTCAAACAGTTTTGGCGTGAAATCGAGGTATTTCTCTGTGGACCACAACTGCTCTTCTGGCCAGTCACCTTTGGTTGCAGGTTCGTAAGCCTGGCCTTTTCCTTTCGCCATGCCGTAGGTGGTTTTCATGCCTGGCACGCCACACTGCACGCGAATCGCCTTGTAGCCCATCTCTTTATGACGTGCGTAGTCATCCAGTACTTCATCGATGGAATGGCCAGTAGTGTGGCAATAAACCATCACACCTTCACGGGATGCGCCACCCAGCAATTGATACAACGGCATGTTGGCGGCTTTGGCTTTGATATCCCACAGCGCAACATCGACCGCTGAAATTGCCGACATAGTGACAGGGCCACGGCGCCAGTAAGCACCTTTGTAAAAGAACTGCCAGATATCTTCGATGCGATGCGCATCGCGGCCAATTAATTGTGGGCAAACATGATCTTTCAGGTACGACGCCACAGATAGTTCGCGGCCATTTAAGGTGGCATCGCCGAGTCCAGTAATCCCTTCGTCGGTGGTAATTTTCAAAGTGACAAAGTTACGTCCGGGACAAGTGACAAATACTTCTGCTTTTACAATTTTCATCTATTTTCCTTACAACGAGTTAGGAGCCACTGTCTTTAATAGACGTATTATTGTGCAGTCGCATACTACCATACAAGTGCATATGGATAGTTACGTGATATCTGACACTCTTTTATGCAAGATCTATTTAAAACAACACCTTAAAATGGGAGCTCAACCACAAAAGATGTAAACCGTAGCGTCAAAGATGGTGTTTTTACCGAATAGTTCACAAGCAGATACTGCTTTCAGCTTCGCGGCGGATATTGACGAGCTGATGCTTCTTCATGAGGAATTCCTCATACTGCTGATGAACCTATGCCAAACATCACGGTTTATTAATCAATGGTGAGCAGCCCACAACCATGAACTCATTTAATATACTGAATTATATGGATTTAATGAATGCCACTTATATTAGCAGAGTAATGATTGTGAAGGTTATTATTAAATAATTCATGTAATGTGATCTGAAACGTGGTTTTATTTAAATTGCATTTGTATTCTAACAACGTCAAATGAATGGCATTAGAGATAACTTCTGAGTCGGAGTAAAATTAGTATGAGCAAGGACATAGCTCTCACAACAAATTATCCACATAAATACCACATTCTCAGATGATGCTTGAGGATGTAAATTGTCGTGAAAAAAATAATACGCACACGCATGGCGGTAATAATAGTAAAATAAAATTTAGAGTTACCTGGAGTGTATTTTGTTAAAACAAAGGATGGTTCGCTATGGTAATTAAATCAATAAACAACCTTTTAATTCGGGCGCTATGTGGCATCTTGGCTATATTTATGGTTGTGATGATAATGTCCGTCGTATGGCAGGTGTTTACACGATTCGTAATAAAAGATCCATCAAGTTTTACCGACGAATTATCACGCTATTTACTGATTTGGATCGGTGTACTTGGCGGAGCATATACCTTCGCTATCAAACGCCATTTAGCATTAGAGATAATCGGTCCAAAATTGGGGCGTAATGGTCAGCTTATATTGAGCATCATCATTAATTTTATCATACTTGCATTCTCATCAGTTGTATTTACCTATGGTGGATATGACCTTGTAACTAGCACTTTAAAAAATGGTCAAATATCACCTGGCATTGTTATATTTGGAAACAACTTATTGATTGGTTACGTTTATCTTGCTGTGCCGTTAGCTGGTGCTATTATAAGCTATTTTGGTGTGGTTGATATCGTTAGCTCATTCGTTGCGTTAATAAAAAAAGAAAGTAATGTTCCAGCGGAAGGAGTTTCTCTATGACACTCACAGATTTATTATTCACCCAGGAATTCCTCAGTAACGCACCCGATGCTTTTCATGATTTCCTGCCTGTATTTGTACTAATGGGTGTGCTGGCTGTATTATTGATAATAGGTGTCCCTATTGCATTTTCAATAGGCATTGCAGCAATGTTAACGGTGTTTATCGATTTCCCTATTGATAAAGCAACCGTTCTCATATCGCAGAAAATGGCAAATGGTTTAGATAGCTTTGGTTTACTGGCCCTCCCTTTCTTTATTGTGGCGGGAAACTTGATGAACCGAGGCGGTCTTGCTAGCAGATTAATCAATTTTGCCATGTTATTGGGTGGGCGCCTGCCAGGTTCTCTTGCTCATGTGAATGTTATGGCAAATATGCTTTTTGGTTCACTTTCTGGTTCTGCCGCTGCATCGGCTGCTGCAGTCGGTGGCATCATGCGCCCTCTGCAAGAAAAACATAATTATCCGAAAGATTTTTCGACCGCAGTGAATGTCGCCTCCTGTCCAGCTGGTTTGCTGATCCCACCTTCAAATATTCTTATCCTATTTGGTCTGGTGAGTAGTACTTCTGTGCAATACCTTTTCATTGCAGGCTATATTCCCGGTATTATGATGGGGTTGTCTATTATGCTGGGAGTTTTCCTCTTTGGCAGACACTACAACATTCCGCGCGAAAGAATTATATCTCAAGCAAAAGCCAGTAAAGTCATTCTGGATGCTCTGCCAAGCCTCAGCCTGGTGCTGATTATCATGGGTGGTATATTGGGTGGGGTATTTACAGCGACTGAAGCATCCGCTATTGCCGTTGTTTACGCTCTATTCTTGGGTTTTGTTTATCGTGAACTAAAACTTAAAGATATGTTCCCCGTTCTGATTGAGAGTGTGATTACAACATCGATCGTTTTATTAATGGTAGCAACATCTTCGGCGATGTCCTGGTCA
>DATERH010000243.1:0-3676 GCA_035271785.1 Buttiauxella sp. | reverse complement strand
GAACCGACATCAATACAGCAGCAAACCGGGGTTTCATCAGCACTGTTTTTACTCATTTTATGATTTCCTCTGTATTTCGCATTGAATAGGATTAAACAATTCCTGTCTATTTTACGCTCCCTGTTGAAGCGACTCCAGTCGTTAATCTTGTCAAAATCTTCAAGTGACCCAAATCACACTTAAAAATGATCTAAAACAAGATTCACCCATTCTAGTGAGTGACACCAAACCCGATTTTGCCAGGTGGATCCCGTTTCGATGATCAAATTGAATATTTTTTAGATACAAACTTGCAACATCCCATCTGGTCAGACCTATACTCTCGCCACTGGTCTGATTTCTCTGTAACAGATCAGCCCCTACTATTCGCACTCCTGTTACGGTATGTAACAAAGTTTGTATAAAAATAAATCTATTATGAGGGTTTGGTCATGAGCCAGAAAAACCTGTTTACAAAGTCAGCCCTCGCGGTTGCAGTGGCAATAGTCTCATCGCAGGCATACTCAGCCGGCTTTCAATTAAACGAGTTCTCTTCCTCTGGCCTTGGCCGGGCTTATTCCGGGGAAGGTGCTGTCGCAGATAATGCGGGTTCCGCCAGCCGTAACCCTGCAACGATCACGATGTTTGACCGCCCTTCATTCTCTGGCGGCGCTATATTCATTGATCCCGACGTGAATATCTCCGGTACCTCTCCATCAGGCCGTAGCACTGATGCTGAGAACATTGCTCCGACCGCCTGGGTTCCAAACTTCCACTTTGTTGCACCAATTAACGAACAATTTGGTTGGGGTGCGTCGGTTACATCAAATTACGGTTTAGCAACAGAATTTGCAGACGATTACGCGGCAGGTTCAATGGGCGGCAAAACCGACCTGACGACGATGAACCTGAACCTGAGCGGTGCATACCGTTTAAACAGCAACTGGAGCTTTGGTCTTGGCTTTGATGCTGTTTATGCTAAAGCGAAAATTGAGCGTTACGCAGGTGATCTTGGCCAGCTTATCGCAGGTTCTGGCGCTTTACCTCCTTCACTGGCAGGCCCGGTATCCCGAATTCCTTCCGATACCCAAATCGCGCATCTGAAAGGTGACGAGTGGGGTTATGGCTGGAACGCCGGTATTCTTTATGAAATCAATAAAGATAACCGCTACGGCTTTACCTACCGTTCCGAAATCAAAATCGACTTCGACGGCGACTATAAGAGCAACTTGCCTTCCGCTTATAACCCGTTGTTGTCTAACTTTGGCTTACCCGCTGGCACCAATGGGCAAACAGTTCCAGGTTCTCTGACTCTGAACTTGCCAGAAATGTGGGAGCTGTCTGGTTATAACAAAGTTGATCCACAGTGGGCGATTCACTACAGCATTGCTTATACCAGTTGGAGCCAATTCCAGGAGCTGAAAGCCACTGGCAGCAATGGCCAGACCCTGTTCTATAAAGATGAAAGCTTTAAAGATGCGTACCGCATTGCTTTAGGTACCACTTACTTTATGGATAAGAACTGGACCTTCCGTACCGGTATCGCGTTTGATGACAGCCCGGTTCCTGCCGATCACCGTTCTATTTCTATCCCGGATCAGGACCGCTTCTGGCTCAGTGCCGGTACAACCTACGCGTTTAACGATAATGCGTCTGTTGATGTAGGTGTTTCCTACATGCACGGTAAGGATGTTGAGATCCACGAAGGTCCATATACCTTCCAATCTGAAGGTCAGGCGTGGCTGTATGGCATGAACTTTAACTATGCATTCTGATAGTTAACAGTGACAAAAAGGCGAAACCTTGGTTTCGCCTTTTTTATTTATCTCACGTACCTTGCGCTTACTGAGAGTCGATATCCTTCAGGTCGTCCTGAATAGACTCGGCATTCGGGTTCTCAAGCGGTGTGAGTTTCCCGCCGTTTGCCATGAAATCATGGCGTTGGAAGTAGGCTTCACGCACCAAAATATACGGGTCTGAAGATTGTTTCAGCAAGCCTTCAGAATCCAACAATTGCGCACGCGTTTCGATACCTTCAAGCGTCCATTTGCCCAGAGACATCCACCAGGTTAGCCAGGACAGTGGGGCATACAAATTGTCTAGCATCTCACCACCATCTTCACGGATAGTGAAACTACCGTAGGCAGGTAAATGGACATATGGACCGTAGCCCACGCCATAATGCCCAAGTGTCGTACCAAAACGGTTTGGCTCAAGGCGTTGTAATTTCGGATTTGCCATTCCCGCAACATCGATGAAACCACCCATGCCCAACAAACTGTTCAGGAAGAAACGGGTGAAATGCACCATTCCCTGATACGGGTCGCCCTGGAGAAAATTGTTCACCATAGAAGCAGGTTCTTCGAGGTTACTGGTGAAGTTGCTCAGCCCATTACGTGCCGGTTGAGGCACATAATCACGCCACACTACAGCAACCGGGCGCACAATATACGGATCCAACACATCAAAGTTGAAGTCGTACATGGTGCGGTTGAACCCTTCTAAGGGGTCCGAACGCCCTTGCGGTTGTGTATCGGCCGAACTCGCACAGCCTACTAAAACGGTAGCGGCCAGTGCTAACCCGGTCAGGCGGAAATTCATAGTTATCTCCCTGTTATTTTTGCTCTACGCTCTCAGGTTTGGTGTTGTCCATGCCAGCTTGCGCGCCCTTTGCCTGTTCGATGCTTCTTTGCACCACTGCCCGACGCTGGTCATTTGCTGGTAGGACTTGCAACATAATTTGCCATGCACCAATCGCTTCGCGGTACTGTTGTTGTTCAAATGCATTAAAAGCCAGCAGGCTTAATACACGAACATTCGTATGGTCCGTATTGAGAAGCTCTCTTAACAGATTCCCACCCAGTTGGTTATCTTGCGGATCGCCGCTGCGAGTCAATACTTCAGCATAGCCCAGCTTTACATTACTGTTGGTGGGCGACAGTTTAAACGCATGTGCAAAGGCTTGCGTAGCGATTGTTGCATTATTCAGAACCATACCAATTCGGCCGAGCATCATCCAGCCCTCAATATTGTTAGGTTCGTGCTGCAATTGGGTGCGTAACCCAAGACCAAGATCGGTCATTTCCTTTATATTCAGCGGCTTTGCTTGCTGGTCCAATGCTCGCTGCAACAGTTGCGGGGTATGATTTGAAACCTTTTGCCAGGCTCGCACCTGCTTGATATCCGACGTTTTCAGATAAACGCCCACGCTCACCGCAATCAACACCACCACACCTGGAGCGAAAAACCAGAAGTGCGCTTTTTTGGTAATGACGGGAAGTTCTTCACTTTCCGGCTCGTCAGTAAAATACACTCGTCGTTTGCGGCTACGCCGTACAATCACACCTACGCCACCAAGAACAAACAGCACAGGAAGCACCCACAAAATAAGGGTTGCTGGCGTCATCGGCGGTTCGTAAGTCACGAAATTACCGTATCTTTCTACCATGTAGTCGATAATTTGTTGCTTCGTTTTCCCCTGCTGCTGTAGCTCATAGACTTTCAGACGCATGTCAGAGGCGATCATCGCGTTGGAATCGGCAATGCTGTTGTTCTGGCATTTCGGGCAGCGCAGTTGCTCAGTCAATTGACGGAATTGCTGCTCTTGCGCCTCATCTTTAAACTGGAAAGTCTCTATAGCCGCCAGTACATTAAACGAGAACAGGAATGCAACGATCAGTAGCCATCCGCGTTTCAT
>DATERH010000242.1:0-5398 GCA_035271785.1 Buttiauxella sp. | reverse complement strand
ACGTCATCGCACGGACGGTTAACTTCTTCACCACGGGTGTAAGGCACCACGCAGTAAGTACAATATTTATTACAGCCTTCCATAATAGAAACGAAAGCGGTCGGGCCGTCAGCTTTTGGCTCTGGCAGACGGTCAAATTTCTCGATTTCCGGGAAGCTGACGTCAACAATAGGGCTACGGTTACCACGAACTTTGTTGATCATTTCCGGTAAGCGATGCAGGGTTTGCGGCCCGAAAACGATATCAACATAGTGTGCACGGCTACGGATCAGCTTGCCTTCCTGGGAAGCAACGCAGCCGCCAACACCAATAATCAAATCGGGATTCTTGCGCTTTAAGAGCTTCCAACGGCCCAGCAGATGGAATACTTTTTCCTGGGCTTTTTCACGGATAGAGCAGGTATTGAGCAGCAATACGTCCGCTTCTTTTGGATTATCCGTGAGGATATAGCCATGCGTGCTGTTCAGCAGATCGGCCATCTTCGATGAATCGTATTCATTCATCTGACAGCCCCAGGTTTTGATGTGGAGTTTTTTTGTCATCGACTTGCCATTGCTCAGTTAAAGCCAGGAATTCAGGCCGCGTATTGTAATGCTTTGGCCTTGATGTGACCAGCCTACGAAACATGGGTAAAAATCCGGTAGAATCAGGATAGACAATTTAAGGACAAAATCATCATGTTGAACCAGCCAATTGATGTTGCGGTAGTCGGCGGGGGGATGGTCGGAGCGGCGGCCGGCCTCGGTCTCGCGCAAAATGGTTTCCAGGTGGCGGTGGTTGAGCATCAGGCTCCCGCTGCTTTTGACGCCACAAACCAACCCGATGTGCGTATTTCGGCCATAAGCAGCGCGTCGGTCGGATTGCTGAAATCACTCGGTGTTTGGGATGCTATTCGGGCAATGCGCACGCATGCTTATCGCCAGCTTGAAACCTGGGAGTGGGAAAGTGCGCACGTTAGCTTCAATGCTCACGAGCTTGGGCTGCCAGAACTGGGTTATATGGTCGAAAACCAGGTTTTGCAGCTTGCGTTGTGGCAGGCGCTGGAAGCCCATCCAAACGTTACGTTGCTGTGCCCGGCGCAAATTACCCAACTGCGCGGACAGCAAGGAAGTTGGACGCTACAGTTTGCTGATGAGCAGACGCTGACGGTACCGATGGTGATTGGTGCTGATGGCGCGAATTCTCAGGTGCGTCGTTGGGCAGGGATAGGCATTCATGCCTGGCAATATCGCCAGTCTTGCATGTTAATCACCGTGAAGTGCGAGTCTCAACCTGGTGACAGCACCTGGCAGCATTTCACACCAGCGGGGCCGCATGCGTTTTTACCATTATTCGATAATTGGGCATCTCTGGTTTGGTATGACTCTCCGGTACGCATTCGCCAGCTACAGAATATGTCGATGCCACAGTTGCAAAAAGCCATTGAAGCCAGTTTCCCTGAACGCTTAGGAAAAGTCATGCCAGTTGCCTGTGGGGCATTCCCTTTGACGCGTCGCCATGCGTTGCACTACACGCAACAAGGTTTGGCGCTGATTGGTGATGCTGCTCATACTATTCACCCGTTAGCCGGGCAGGGGGTGAATCTGGGGTATCGCGATGTGGAAGCGTTGCTCGATGTGATGATCAATGCGCGCAGTTACGGTGAGAATTGGGCGGATGCGCGTGTACTAAAACGTTACCAGACGCGCAGGCAAGCGGATAACTTCCTGATGCAAAGTGGCATGGACCTTTTCTACGCCGGGTTTAGCAACAACTTAGGGCCGCTGCGAGTGATTCGAAATCTGGGGCTGATGGCTGCGGAACGCGGTGGTGTGCTGAAACGCCAGGCGTTGAAGTATGCGTTAGGGCTATGAGTTAGCGGGTGGATGTCGCTGTGGTTTAGTTTGGCGTAGGTCGGATTAGCGTTAGCGACATCCGACAAAAACATCGAGCGGATTTACCAAATGCAGAAAAGCAAAAAGCTCGCCTGAGCGAGCTTTTCTTTTTGGCTGGGGTACGAGGATTCGAACCTCGGAATGCTGGTATCAGAAACCAGAGCCTTACCGCTTGGCGATACCCCAAAAATATGGTGGCTACTACGGGAATCGAACCTGTGACCCCATCATTATGAGTGATGTGCTCTAACCAGCTGAGCTAAGTAGCCAAATTTTAAAACTATTCTTTCGACTGGCTGGGGTACCTGGATTCGAACCAGGGAATGCCGGTATCAAAAACCGGTGCCTTACCGCTTGGCGATACCCCAACTAAGGGCGCACAAAATTGCCGTGCTATGTCGAAAACTGCTATGTCAAAAAAGTGGCTGGGGTACCTGGATTCGAACCAGGGAATGCCGGTATCAAAAACCGGTGCCTTACCGCTTGGCGATACCCCATCCGTGCAACGCTATAAAATGGTGCGGGAGGCGAGACTTGAACTCGCACACCTTGCGGCGCCAGAACCTAAATCTGGTGCGTCTACCAATTTCGCCACTCCCGCGCTAAAAAAAGAATAATGGTGGCTACTACGGGAATCGAACCTGTGACCCCAGCATTATGAGTGCTGTGCTCTAACCAGCTGAGCTAAGTAGCCTTCTTTTTTTTGCGTCACCTTATCGGCGTTGCGGGGCGCATTATGCGTAGTTGGCCTTCTAGCGTCAACAAATTTTTTCCCGAAAAGTGGCTGAAATTGTCTGTTTGACCAGCTTACGAACAGCTTGATGCAATATTCGTCAATTATCGGTTATTTCGTGGTTTTATTTGGTGAAAAACCCCGAACTGTGGCGGGGAATAATGTAGAAATAAAAACGGGCCCGTAGGCCCGTGTGGTTAATTTTGTTCGCTTATTTATAAGCTGACTGGTGCACACCTACGGCACGACCTGATGGATCATTCATTGTTTTGAACGCTTCATCCCATTCAATGGCCTTAGCGGAAGAACAGGCAACGGACGGGCCACCAGGAACACATTGTGCAGCACTTGGCAGTGGGAACAACTCTTCAAAGATCTCGCGGTACAAATAAGCTTCTTTAGAGCCCGGTGTGTTGTACGGGAAACGATAGCTTGCGGTTTCCAGTTGTTGATCGGTAACTTGTCCGGCCGCAACTTCTTTCAGTGTGTCAATCCAGCTGTAACCTACACCATCAGAGAATTGCTCTTTCTGACGCCATGCAATGCTTGCTGGTAGATAGGATTCAAAACATTCACGCAGGATATGTTTTTCCATCTTGCCGTTGCCGCACATTTTGTCTTTCGGGTTGATACGCATAGCCACATCGAGGAATTTTTTGTCCAGGAACGGTACGCGAGCTTCAACGCCCCAGGCTGACATCGCTTTGTTAGCACGAGCACAGTCAAACATATGCAGTGCCTGGAGCTTGCGAACGGTTTCTTCGTGCAGTTCTTTATCGTTTGGCGCTTTATGGAAGTACAAGTAGCCGCCAAACACTTCATCAGAACCTTCACCGGACAGCACCATCTTGATGCCCATGGCTTTGATTTTACGTGACATCAAATACATTGGAGTAGAGGCGCGAATGGTGGTCACATCATAGGTTTCAATGTGATAGATAACATCGCGAATGGCATCCAAGCCTTCTTGCACCGTGAAATGAATTTCGTGGTGAACCGTACCCAAGTGGTTTGCGACTTCTTGCGCCGCTTTCAGGTCAGGGGAACCGACCAGACCGACCGCAAATGAGTGCAGCTGTGGCCACCAGGCTTCAGAACGTTCTTCATCTTCTACACGACGAGCCGCAAATTTCTTAGTAATCGCAGAAATGACTGAGGAATCCAGACCACCAGACAGCAGCACGCCGTACGGTACGTCAGACATCAGGTGGCTTTTAACGGCATCTTCCAGCGCCTGGCGTAATTCATTCTTGTCGGTAACGTTGTCTTTTACTGCATCGTATTCGAACCAGTCACGCTGGTAGTAGCTGCGGACTTCACCGTCTTTGCTCCACAGGTAGCTACCTGCAGGGAACTCTTTAATGGTGCGGCAGACCGGAACCAGGGCTTTCATTTCAGATGCAACATACATGTTGCCGTGCTCGTCATAACCCATATACAGCGGGATAATACCTATATGGTCACGGCCAATCAGGTAAGCATCCTGAGTTTCGTCATACAGAATGAAAGCAAACATCCCCTGAAGATCGTCAAGGAACTCCGGGCCTTTTTCCTGATAGAGCGCGAGAATCACTTCGCAGTCAGAACCTGTCTGGAATGCGTAACGGTCACCGTATTCTGCGCGCAGAGCCTGGTGGTTGTAGATTTCACCGTTAACAGCCAATGCGTGAGTTTTTTCTTTGTTATACAGCGGTTGTGCGCCAGCGTTGACGTCAACAATAGAGAGGCGTTCATGGCACAGAATGGCTTTATCATTCGCGTAAACACCAGACCAGTCTGGGCCGCGGTGACGCATCAGGCGAGATAACTCGAGCGCTTTCTTACGCAATTCGACTGCGTCGGTCTTGATATCCAGAACACCAAAAATAGAACACATAGAACACTCTCCCTAACACTGACTTAAACGATGCAATTTTGTGATGTCGCATTACCGTTTGTTGATGTTTTAGCGGCAATGCTGCGTTGCTTGACTAAGAAAATGCGCAATCATTGATGGGAATGCAAGTCCTTTAGTCTTTAAGGGGGAAATAATTCAACGGTGATTGTTGATTACTGAAAAATGATGATGAAAAAGACGGATTAATTAGCGGATCGGCAATTTTTATCAAAATTGCCAGGCTGGTGTTCAGTGAGTGTGGAATAGATTGTTGAATCGTTAAAACGCCCGGCGAAAACCAGGCGAATGAATAATTAAATGATATCGATTTCAGCAACGGAAGGATAAATCCAGGAAGGGCGGAATGGCATGGCATCGATGTCATTGAGTGTTGAAACACCTGACAGAACCAGAATAGTTTCTAAACCAGCCTGGAATCCAGCAAGGATATCGGTACGCAAGTTATCACCGACAATCACAGTATGCTCGGAATGCGCCTGCATTTTGTTTAGCGCAGCACGGATAATCCACGGGCTTGGTTTGCCAACGCAGAAGGGTTTGCGACCTGAAATTTTCTCAATTCCTGCGCAAAGCGCGCCGCAAGCAGGGTAGTAACCGCGACCATGCGTGTCAGGGTTGGTGGCAATAAAGCGCGCACCGTTAGCTACAAAATAGGCGGCTTTGTGCATCATTTCCCAGTTATAGGAACGTGTTTCACCGACGATAACAAAGTCAGGATTAATATCGGTTATCGTGAAACCGGCTTTGTAGAGCTCATGAATCAACGCACCTTCACCGACAACATAGGCTTTTTTCCCTTCCTGGCGACGCAGGAAATCGGCGGTTGCCATTGCGGAAGTATAAAAAACGCTGTCAGGGACATCGATACCCGCGGAAGCAAAACGGTTTGCCAAA
>DATERH010000241.1:0-5098 GCA_035271785.1 Buttiauxella sp. | reverse complement strand
TGATGGTGTCTACGATGCGAAAATCGATCTTGTCGATAATATCGTCTTGTTTTCAGCCCTGGCCGAGGTAAAGCCCTCCGCATTGCTGCCCCTGGCATCCGATCTTTCGTCTATTAACGCCAGTTCACTGACGGTGAAAGCGTTCCTGGATATCCAGGATGACAATTTACCTAAACTTGTGGTTTGCCAGTCACTACAAACGTCTGTTGGAGTGACTCGCGAGCAATTTGCTGCTTTTGTTAAACAGAGCGAAGAACAAATCTCGATGGTGATTCTGGAAGCTTGCGCGAACCAATTGCTGTTTATCTCTGAAGAAGAAGAGCAAGACGGCACAATTATTCAAACCCACTTTCTGCACTAATCGTTCCTTTCCAGGCCGCAGCGGCTACCATGCCCGCTGCGTTCCGCGCGCTTTTATCCTGTCTTACTAGCATTCAGCTAGCATATTTGTTGCCATTGAAGTCATTATTGGGAAATAGCATAGACGTTTTATGCTTAAAAAATTGATAAATGGCGTTTTTTTATCTGAGCTATAGTCACTAACTATGGCTACAGTTATTCTTGCGGGACGCAAAATGCGTGCAACGTCTGCAGGAAGGCGACCGTCCTTTTTTGCAGCAGTTTGAATAGAGATGCATGATTCTTGCATGTTCCACAGGTGAGAAAAAAATGCGTAAAAGTTTGATTGAGTAAATTATGCTCGCGAAAGCGGGATTTACCCTTTATTCAGAAGGAATGACATATGTTCGCCCAACGTAAAAAAATGCTATCGGGTATGGTGGCGGGTCTGCTGATGGCCGTTTCTGCCACCTCCTTTGCTGCTGAACAAAAGACGCTGCATATTTATAACTGGTCCGATTATATCGCCCCAGATACGCTGGCAAACTTTACTAAAGAAACCGGCATTAAAGTGGTGTACGACGTCTTCGACTCCAACGAAGTGCTGGAAGGGAAATTAATGGCGGGCAGCACGGGTTATGATCTCGTTGTGCCTTCTTCGCAATTTCTTGAGCGCCAGGCCGAGGCAGGTATTTTCCAACCTCTTGATAAGAGCAAACTGCCAAATTACAAAAATCTCGATCCGGAAATGCTCAAACTGGTCGCCCATAACGACCACGATAATAAATACGGCATTCCTTATCTGATGGTCACCACCGGAATCGGTTATAACGTCGAAAAAGTCAAAGCGGCGCTGGGCGAAGATGCGCCAGTGAATAGCTGGGATCTTATCCTGAAACCAGAAAACCTTGAGAAACTGAAAAGCTGCGGCGTCTCCTTCCTTGATGCGCCAAGTGAGATTTACGCAAGTGTGCTGCACTATCTGGGCAAAGATCCTAACAGCACTGATCCGAAAGATTACACGGGTGCCGCGAACGATCTGCTGTTGAAATTGCGTCCGTCTATCCGTTATTTCCATTCTTCCCAATACATCAACGATTTGGCTAATGGCGACATCTGCGTAGCAATCGGTTGGTCTGGTGATATTCTCCAGGCGGCAAACCGCGCCAAAGAAGCAAAAAATGGCGTGAATATTGCCTATACCATTCCTAAAGAAGGGGCGATGGTTTACTTCGATATGTTCGCAATGACCGCTGATGCGAAAAATAAAGATGAAGCCTATCAGTTCCTTAACTATCTGATGCGACCAGATGTGATAACAAATATCAGTAATCACGTTTATTACGCCAATGCGAATAAAGAGTCGGTTCCGCTGTTGAATGCTGAGATTCGTGATAACCCGGGGATTTATCCACCGGCTGATATTAGCGCCAAACTGTTCACTCAGAATGTGCAATCACCCAAAGTTGACCGTGTTATTACGCGTGCCTGGACTAAAGTTAAAACAGGCAAGTAATACCCGTCATTCTTCGAGCCGCAGGTGTGTTGATTGCATCCGTTTGCCCCAGCCACATAATTATCTACGTGACTGGGGACTTACGGATTTGTCGCTTTCCTGCAACTCGAATTTCTTGGGTATGAGTGCCTTATAATAAGATTTGCCGGAGAGCAACATATTGAACGACGCAACTCCTCGTCCGCACGCGAAAACTCGCAAAGCGCTTACCCCGCTGCTTGAAGTTCGCAATCTCACCAAGTCCTTTGACGGCCAACATGCCGTTGATGATGTCAATCTGACTATTTATAAAGGCGAAATTTTTGCGCTGCTCGGGCCATCCGGCTGTGGTAAATCAACGCTGTTACGCATGCTGGCGGGTTTTGAACAGCCAAGTGCCGGGCAAATCATGCTCGATGGCGTGGATTTGTCGCACGTGCCGCCCTATCAGCGCCCAATCAATATGATGTTCCAGTCCTATGCGCTTTTCCCGCATATGACGGTCGAGCAAAATATTGCGTTTGGACTCAAACAAGACAAGTTACCGAAAAACGAAATCAATCAGCGCGTGCAGGAAATGCTGACGCTGGTGCATATGCAAGAGTTTGCCAAACGTAAACCGCACCAGCTTTCGGGCGGCCAGCGTCAGCGTGTTGCACTGGCACGCAGCCTGGCAAAACGACCAAAATTATTACTGCTTGATGAGCCAATGGGTGCGCTGGATAAGAAATTACGCGACCGTATGCAACTCGAAGTGGTAGATATTCTGGAGCGCGTAGGGGCGACTTGCGTCATGGTGACACACGACCAGGAAGAAGCGATGACTATGGCGGGGCGCATCGCCATTATGAATCGCGGCAAGTTCGAGCAAATTGGTGAACCGGAAGAAGTCTACGAATATCCGGCGACGCGGTACAGCGCAGAATTTATCGGCTCGGTGAACGTCTTTGAAGGCCTGCTTAAAGAGCGCCAGGAAGATGGACTGGTCATCGATAGCCCTGGCTTGGTACATCCGCTGAAAGTGGATCCTGACATTTCTGTTGTCGACGGCGTACCTGTATATGTGGCGCTGCGTCCGGAAAAAGTGATGCTGTGTGATGAACCTCCTGCAGACGGCTATAACTTTGCAGTCGGCGAAGTGGTTCACATTGCCTATCTTGGAGATTTGTCGATTTATCACGTACGCCTGAAAAGCGGCCAGATGATCAGTGCGCAGTTGCAGAACGAACATCGTAATCGTAAAGGTATGCCGACATGGGACGATGAAGTTCGCTTGTGTTGGGATGCTGAAAGTTGTGTGGTTCTGACGGTTTAAGGGGGCGAGATGAGCGCAATTACTGAACGCCCTGCCGAGCCACCGGCAAGCGGTTTTAAAATGTGGCTGGCAAAAATGCAGATGCGGCATGGGCGCAAGCTGGTCATTGCATTGCCGTATTTGTGGCTAGTTTTGCTGTTTATGCTGCCGTTCTTGATTGTCTTCAAGATTAGTTTTGCAGAAATAGCGCGTTCGATTCCACCGTATAGCGACTTGGTTACCTGGGCTGATGATCAGATTTCATTGGCGCTGAACCTGGCGAACTATCTCCAGCTAACCGACGACCCATTGTATGCCGAGGCCTATTTGCAATCGTTGCAGGTGGCGGGTATTTCAACAATTTTCTGTTTGCTGCTGGGGTATCCGCTGGCGTGGGCGGTGGCGCATAGTAAATCATCAACACGTAACATTCTGTTGTTGCTGGTCATTTTACCGTCATGGACCTCATTCCTGATTCGCGTTTATGCGTGGATGGGGATCCTGAAAAATAACGGGGTACTGAACAACGTATTGATGTGGCTGGGTGTTATCGACGAACCCTTGGTGATATTGCATACCAATCTTGCAGTTTATATCGGTATCGTTTACGCCTATTTGCCGTTCATGGTGTTGCCGATTTATACCGCGCTGACGCGACTCGATTATTCGTTAGTGGAAGCGTCGCTTGATTTAGGCGCTCGCCCGCTGAAAACGTTCTTCAGCGTGATCGTACCACTCACCAAAGGCGGCATTATTGCCGGTTCCATGCTGGTCTTTATTCCGGCTGTGGGGGAGTTTGTTATCCCGGAACTGCTCGGCGGGCCTGATAGCATCATGATTGGGCGCGTGTTGTGGCAGGAATTCTTCAATAACCGCGATTGGCCTGTCGCATCAGCGGTGGCGATAACCATGCTTATTTTGTTGATTGTGCCAATTATGTGGTTCCACAAATACCAGAACAAAACTGCGGGGGACCACGCATGAATAATTTACCGGTAGTGCGTTCGCCGTGGCGCATTTTGATTTTGGTGATTGGTTTTACATTCCTCTACGCGCCGATGTTCATGTTGGTGCTGTACTCCTTTAACAGCTCAAAACTGGTGACAGTCTGGGCGGGGTGGTCGACGCGTTGGTATGGTGCGTTGTTCCATGATTCCGCGATGATGAATGCGGTAGGGCTCAGTTTGACCATTGCTGCGGCAGCTGCTACCGCTGCGGTTATTCTTGGGACTATTGCCGCAGTGGTGATGGTTCGTTTTGGTAAATTCCGTGGTTCCACGGGATTTGCCTTCATGCTCACCGCACCGTTGGTTATGCCTGATGTCATCACCGGTCTTTCGCTGTTGTTACTGTTTGTGGCGTTAGGGCATGCTATTGGATGGCCAAGTGATCGCGGCATGCTGACCATTTGGCTCGCTCATGTCACATTCTGCACAGCTTACGTTTCTGTGGTCATTAGCTCACGTTTGCGGGAGATGGATCACTCAATCGAAGAAGCCGCGATGGATTTAGGCGCAACACCTGTGAAGGTGTTCTTCGTGATAACCGTTCCAATGATTGCTCCGGCCATTATCTCCGGTTGGCTGCTGGCGTTTACTTTATCGCTCGATGATTTAGTTATCGCGAGTTTTGTCTCAGGGCCAGGTGCTACCACGTTACCGATGTTGGTATTCTCAAACGTAAGGATGGGGGTTAACCCTGAAATAAACGCATTGGCGTCTATAATCTTGGGCGTGGTTGGGGTTATCGGTCTGATTGCTTGGTGGTTTATGGCACGTGCAGAAAAGCAACATCTGCGTGACATCCAGCGTGCAAGGCGTAGCTGAAAGGTTTAAAATCTGGTAAAACCCACAGAGTGCCGCGCTAGACGCGGCACTCTGTTGTATGGAACACGAGGTTTGCGGAAATTTTCAGTAAGCGAAGTCAAACACAAGCCAAATTGAACGCTCCCACATTAGTGCTGGTGGCGG
>DATERH010000240.1:0-18381 GCA_035271785.1 Buttiauxella sp. | reverse complement strand
CGCATTGACTATCACATCAACCTCAGCGCGGGTGATATCGCCTTGTATCACCGACATTCTTTCGCTCATCAGGAAATCTCCAGTTAGTATTTGATAGTAGTCTAAACTTACCGAACAGCAGACGTATATCACTTCCTATGGAATTATCCCTATCTCCTATCCTCTGATTTTTCTCATTTACCAGATAAAATTTCCACGATAGAAATACTGGCGGATGTCGCTCACGCTAATCTGCCCTACGAAGCGGGGTAATTATCAGCTCAGGCGAAAAACCAACAGGAAACGTTTTCTCGCCACAACAAGCGATAAGTGTATCACCGACGTTGATGTGAAGAAGATGACGGTCAGGCGGGCAAAGTGTGTGTAGCGGCAAACGCAACTGATCCATTTGCCAGACCGTTCCGCCACGTTGCTTGAGCACGGCTTCGTGCGCCGTCCAGAGGCGCCAGAATTGCGGGATTTGTTGCGAGGCAGGCAAAGATTCCAGCCAGTCGCACAATGGCGCATTGAAACTATGACGGGCAATGGCCATAAACCGTGGCCGCGAGCGGATTTGTTCAATATCACACCCCACTTCCCCGCCGCCCACCAGCACCGCAACCCGGGTGGCATTGTTGCTGATATTAAATTCGGGTAATGCCGGATGATACGGTTTGCCTTGAGGCGTGCGGGCTAATTTGGGCAATGGGCCGTCATTGAGCAGCATCGCCAGCAGGATTCGGGCGGCAATCCAGTCTGCGCGACGGCGACCTGTTGGCGCGTCCTGCAACAGGTCAGGTGACAACCAGCGTATGGCGGACGCGCCATTCAATATGCACGCCACTTCACCGAACGCCAGTTGATAACCGTTTACCGCCAACGACGCATCACCAATGAGGTATTTATTCCACCAAAGGCAAAGTTATTGCTCTGGACAAATTCGGTTTCGATTTTGCGCGCTTCACCGATGATGTAATCCAACTCACCGCATGCCTCGTCGGGCTGAGTCAAATTCAGCGTTTCGGCAAACCAGCCTTCACGCATCATTTCGATACTCATCCAGGCTTCCAGTGCGCCACACGCACCGAGTGTATGACCCAGGTAGCTTTTCAGCGAAGAAATGGGGGTCCTGGCGCCAAAAACCGCCGCCGTGGCGTGGCTTTCAGCAATGTCGCCACGCTCAGTTGCCGTTCCATGGGCGTTAATATAGCCAATGTCGCTGGCCGAAAGCCCTGCCGAACGCAGGCTACTTTCAATACAAATTTGCATGGTTTCTTTCTGTGGCTGGGTGATATGCGCCGCATCGCAATTGGTATGGAACCCGACAATCTCAGCATAAATGGTCGCACCACGCGCCAGCGCATGATCCAGATCTTCGAGGATCAATGTGCCTGCACCTTCGCCAATCACCAGTCCGTCGCGCTGCTTGTCAAACGGTGCGGGTGTGCTCTTGGGCTGGTCATTACGCTGGCTGGTGGCAAACAGCGTGTCGAACACCGCCGCCTCCGATGGGCATAACTCCTCAGCACCTCCGGCAACCATCACTGTTTGGTAGCCATGACGAATGGCTTCCCAGGCATAACCAATCGCCTGGCTGCCTGAGGTGCACGCACTTGATGTTGGGATCACGCGACCACGCAAACCAAAGAACAGCCCGGCATTCACCGCAGCGGTGTGTGGCATCATCTGCACGTAGGTGGTGCCGGTAATATTGCGGGTGTGCTTTTCGGTCAGCATTGTGGCAAATTCGCTCACAGGCCCTGTGCTTCCGGTGGATGAACCATAAGCAATGCCTGTTTCACCACTGGTGAGAATCGGGTCGTCCAGCAAACCGGCCTGCATTAACGCCAGTTCAGTGGCACGCGTTGCGAGCAATGACACGCGTCCCATCGCCCGAATGCGCTTACGCGTATAGTGCTCGGGGAGGGTAAAATTATCGATAGGCGCACCGAGCATGGTGTTGAGCCCGTCGTAGATGTGCCATTCGGCCATGTGTCGCACCGCGTTTTTACCGGACGTCAAACCCTCAGCCACTTCCTGCCAGTTATCACCAAATGCTGTCACACCGCCCATTCCCGTGACGACTACCCGGCGAATCACAGCATGCCTCCGTTGATGGAGATAACCTGGCGTGTGACATAAGCAGCAATTGGCGACATCAAGTAACGTGCCAGCCCTGCCACTTCTTCTGGCTGCCCCATACGCTGGAGTGGAATCAGGCGCATAGCTTCGGTGAGTGCCGCCTCTTCCATTTCAATCATTCCGGTATCAATCAGGCCTGGTGCGATGCAGTTAACGGTGATTTTTCGTTTCGCCAACTCAATCGCCAGCGCTTTAGTCGCACCGATGATCCCCGCTTTTGCAGCACTGTAATTCACTTGCCCACGGTTGCCCATCAGCCCCGAAACAGAGGAAAGCGTGATAATTCGTCCGCCTTTGCGCAGGCCAATCATCGGCATCACACACGGTTGAATCACGTTATAAAAACTGTCGAGATTAGTACGAATCACACCGTCCCAATCATCATCACTCAGTGCGGGAAATGCCCCGTCACGCGTCATACCCGCGTTATTGACTACACCCCAGTATGCGCCGTGGGTTTCGATATCCGCTTCAATGACATTGCGGCACTGGCTGCGGTCAGCACTATCAAACTGCATGACACGGCCCGTTCCGCCCTGAGCTTTTATCTGCTCAAGCGTGTGTTGTGCACCTGTTGCGTCACGATGGTAATGCACCACCACAGCAAATCCGTCGGCTGCCAGCCCACAGGCAATTGCCCTGCCGATCCCCTTGCTGGCACCGGTTACTAATACCGTCTGTGTCATCTTGCTGCTATCCCATTAAATAATTGTTTTAATTCTTTATTATCAGGCTGATAGGTATTAACCCGCCCGCTCGCCAGTACGTTGCCGTCCGCGAGAATTTGTCCTTCAAAACTAGCAATTTTTTCATCACGCATCAGTAGCGTGACATGACAATCCAACTGCAAACCTTGTGCAAAAAATCCGGCCGGGCAACGTAGTCCTCTGCCACCCAGCAGCATTCCAACGAGGCTGGCTTCTTCGCCGTTATTCATGGCATGCCAGCCTGACCACACACCCACCGTCTGCGCGATAATCTCAATGGCAAACCAGCCTGGCAAATTTCCGTCCGCATTGAGAAACGGTGCCAGCACACCGTGGTGGCTGACTGTAACCCGACAATGCGCACTTTCTTGTTCCACCGCCACTACTGACTCCAGCAGGCACATGGGTGCTTCGTGCGGCAAATAGTGGTGTGGGGCAAGAAAATCAGTCATGAGAAACTCCAAAAATCAGGCAGGCATTATTACCGCCAAAAGCAAATGAATTCGACAGCATTATTGGTTTGGTAAATGGCTTTGGTGCGCTGAGTAAACCACAGGGTGCAAGCGTCAGGTCTTGATACGCATCAGTGAAATCTTGTGCAGGCAGCAGCAGGTCTTGGGATAACAACAAATAACAGAGCACCGCTTCACAGGCACCAGCGGCACCCAACGTGTGGCCTGTCAGATGTTTAGTCGAGCTGCAAGGAACGCTTTCACCAAACAGTTGATTCACCACTTTCGCTTCGATTTCGTCATTAAGACGCGTGGCAGTGCCATGCATATTAATATAGCCAATCTCATGGGCGCAGAGTTTGGCCTCACGCAGCGCCATTTCGATTGCGCGAATCGCACCCACGCCGTCTGGATGCGGGGCAGACATATGCCAGGCATCGGACGATTCCCCCACGCCCAGTAATTGTACTTTCCCCGGTTCTTTCGTCAGCAAAATCAACGCCCCCGCCTCACCGATGGTTATCCCATTTCGTTCCGCGCTAAAGGGTTTACAACGTACATTACTTAACGATTCCAGACTGTTAAAGCCGTTGATTGGCATGCGGCTTAGGGTATCTGCCCCACCAACAATCGCGGCATCGACCATTCCGGATTCAATCAACCGTTTGCCGGTAATAATGGCTCGCGCACTTGACGAACAGGCGGTAGAAATCGTTAACGCCGGGCCAAAAAGTTGCAAATAATCACTGAGAAAACGCGATGGATCGCCGAGTTCTTGCTGGCCATAGCGATAAGACGCAGGGGGGGTGCCAGCATGGGTACCGCTCACCATGCGGTCACCTTCATCAAGCCCGGAGGTACTGGTTCCCAGCACAACCGCCACGCGTTCGTTGCCGTAACGTGCAATCGCCTCATCTACCTGCGGGCGAATTTGTGCCAGTGTCGCGAGCAACAAACGGTTATTACGGCTGTTGTATTGCGCCATTTCTGGAGGAATCTCCGGTAGCTCGCCCGTTACGCGCCCTACCCAACACTCCCCCTGCTGCAACCAGCCGTCGCGGTCCTGCACAAGGCCAGGTGCAATGTTGGCCTGCAAATTTCCCGCGATTTCGTCAAGGTTGTTACCTAACGCATTGACCATTCCGGCGGCAGAAAAAGTAATCATGATTAACTGTCCAGGTGCTGAATACTGATGACATAACCGAAGCGATGGTGATGCACACTGACTGGCTGGCGGATTCCGTCACGCATCAGATAATGGATGGTTTCGATGAGTTCGCCCTGGTCGTCGCGCAATTCACGACGCGAGTCGATATCTTTTAGCGTCCATCCTGCTGGCAGTTGCGGTTGCCAGGCACTTATCGGCCAATAGCTCAACATAATATCGGCAAGAACCTGGCTGGCTGGAGGTAATTCAGGAAGCGTAATGGACTGTTCAGTTTTAATGCCCGATTGAGAGTAGGTCAGACGGAATAAACGAATGCCCAACGGTGACAATCCCGCCAGCATGACTTTTTCCTTATCGGCATTCAGCAGCACCATCAGCGACTGCGTTTTGCCTTTAACCTGGGCGCTCAGCAGTTGTTGTTCGGTGATTGACGGTGAAATCCCAGGAGCCGGTAGCGTCACCAGGGTACCCGGTTTTAACCAGGCTTGCGGACGGGTGTTGTCGGATTTCGGTGTGCTGCACGCACTGAGTAAAAATGTGCCAAACAGTAAGACCAGTATCGGTAATTTTTTCATTATTCTCTCTTTCCCTTTCCTTGGGTGGATGGGGGTAAGGCTAATGGCGCGGTTAAAAATGCGCAGAAGATCCCGCAACTCAAGACAATGCCAAAACTGGCGATGGCTTGTGTCTGGCTAAAGACCAGCATGCCTAAGGTGAAAAGTGTGGTCAGCAAAGCCACGCTGATGGCGAGCAATGACGTAAGCGCAGTCCCACGCGGATTACTAAAGAACAGGGTGTAATTGATGCCAATACCCAGTACCAGCACCAACGCCAGCAACGAAAACAGATTCAGTGCATGGCCGCTAAATGCCAGGGCTGCGAGGCCACCACCGAGTGATAACAGTGAAGGCACCACATTCAGCAAGCCGCGTTTTACCCCTAATCGCAGCACATAACTCAGCGTAATCGCGACTACGGCCGCCGCCAGTAGTCCCGCCAACAAGCTACGGAAATGGCTGAACAACTCATTAAACATGACTTTTCTGTCGACCCAACTGACCCCCGGCAGTTTTGCCGCCAACCGCGCCAGTGCTGCGCTATCGCGAACACCGCTCACCGGCACCAGTGCGCCACTTTTACCGTCCGGTAAAGACAGCCACATCAAGCGCCAGCCGCTGCTAATGACACTTTTTTGCCAGTGTTCGGGCGTCACCGCCATTTGTTGCAGATTAGGCGCACTGACGGTAATCCCGCTTTCGGCGAGGCGTTTTTGTAAAATCGGCGCGGCTTCACGTAGCAATCGTAAATCTGCCTGTTGCTGTTCAAGCGAGGCGAGCGGGATCAGTCGGTAGCTGTCGATAAGTTTATTCTTTTGCGCGTTTACCAGAGCTGGTGCCAGTTTTTCGAGTCGTTGCAAAGTCTGCTCAGCCGTGTCGCCGTAAACCACAAACCATTTCTGATCCATCCCCTGCCCAGTCAGCGCGGTAATGGCCTGCTCCTCACGCACCAGATCCTGCGGCAATGCCTGGAAACTGGCGATGTCATCATTGATTTTTAACGATATAAGCCCTGCCAGACTGATGATCAACAGTGTAAGCGGCACGCCAAAACGAACCGCTTTATTGTTTTGCCATGCATTCAACCAGCCATTAAGCAACCTGCTGCAAGGCACTGGCCTGACGGGTAAACCGCGTACCACGAAGGGATACCAGCACACCACCGTCAGGCACGAGGCGATTAAACCACTGGCGGCAAACACTGCGAGCTGGCGAATGCCAGGGAATGGTGCGAGGATCATGATCAAATAGGCAATAGCGGTGGTGGCTAACGCCAGCAGCAAGGTGGGAAGCACTTTGTGTAAACTGGCGACTGGCGTGTTTTGTGTGCCATGCACCATGCGTTCGGTGAGGTAATAGAGCGTGTAATCTGCTGAAACACCCACGATGCTCATGCTCATCACCAACGTCATCAGATGCAGTTCGCCAAAACACAGCAGCGTGATTGCCACCCCTGCCAGCGCCCCGATGGCGACGGATGTGGCACATAACAGTAATGGCCGCACCGAACGAAACACCAGTAACACCAACAGCAACACACCAATTACCGTCGCAAGCCCCAATGTTGAGACATCGTGCTTTGCCTGCTGGCTGGCATAATCACTGTAGAACAAGGTGCCGCGCGACATCACCTGCGCCTGCGGGAAGTGCTGTTTCAGGTTTTGTTGCAACGTCTGTAATTGCTCAACCGCCGCACGCCCTTGCTGCATATCAAATGAAGAACCTTTGAGTTCTCCATGCAATAAATACCAATAACGCCCCTGTTTATCCCGTGCCACCAGCCAGCCGTTCTGCAAGCGCATTTGGCTGGCAGTTTGTTGTAACGCTAGTTGCGAACCGCGTACCAGCATTAAGGGATCATTAGTTAGTTCTTTCCCGCTGACACCGGAAAACGCCGAATAGAGTTGCGATAGCACCCACTGCACCTGGGCTTCACCGCCGTTTTGCAAACGACTGCGAGTCTGATTATCCACCAGGCCATTACGGTAATCGAAGTAGAATTTCCCCCACTCCTGCTGGCTCCGGGCATCCATCGGCCCCTGTACATCTTGCAAGAACGGCTGCTGTTGCAGTTGTGTTTGCCACCACTGCGCTGCAGCAGTATCTGGCGTGTTACCGGGGCTGACCATCCACATCATCTGCCTGTCGAGACGTTGCAGAAAACCGTTCTCAATTTGCGGAGGGACTTTTCCCAGACTACTGGCAGGCAGCAAGGACAACACGCTGCTGTCGAGCCGTGCCTTGGGTAGCAAGGTTGCGAGCAACACCACAAGCAGGGCGACTATCGCAAGCCAACCCCACGCCAGGCGACGATGCACGTCAGAAAGCGAAGCGCTGCTGCTCTTCATGAGTGAGTTTTCGTGGATTCGGTCGGTGGTTACTAAAGGTGATTTCGGTGAAATCGCCCTGCAAATCGTTCAGTTCGATGCGTTTAAGGTACTTATCGCCCTGCAACGTGATGGTGCTAAACAGCTTATCAAGCGGCGTGGTCGTCGGCGTTAATACCAGTTGCCATTGACCTTTACCCTGGTCGGTAAAGACCATCGAGAAGTTTTCATCGAGTACTTTGCGGTCAGCCTGGAATAACGCCCGCAACAAATGGTTGAACTGGAACATTTGTGGATTGCTATCCGCAGTGATGATTTGCGGCGCCTGGCTGCCCATCACTTGAACCATATGGCTGTCATCAAGTACCAGCGTCATCGGGAAGGGATGCTGTTGCTGCCACCACAAACCTTTGCTTTTCGCGATAAGCACTTCACCACTGGAATGTAGCGGTTGCGCCATTCCGCTAATTTGCCGCTCTTGTTGGAATTTAGCCCGTACCACAGGCTGTGACGCAAAACTGCGTTGCACGTCATCGAGTGTGATTGCGCTCGCCGTAAAGCTGATAAACAGCAAGGCCATTAAAATAATCTTATTCATGACTCAAGCCCATGCGTGCAAAAAGTATTGGAGGGGAGACAAAACACAGCTCTCCACTTGTTGCCGAAACAGCAACCTGAATGGTGTAACCCGTAGTGGTGCGTTTGCCACTTTGCGCATCGATAATTTCATAGCCGATTTTCAGGCGATTTTCGTACTCCAGTACCGTGGCTCGTACCAAAATCTGCTGTTCAAATTTTACCCCATCACGGTACTTCACCCGGGTGTCGACTATTGGCCAAACGTAACCGGACGCTTGCATTGCCCGATAGCCATAATCAAATTGGCCGAGCAACGCCTCACGCGCCACTTCGAAGTAACGGAAATAGTTACCGTGCCACACCACACCCATTGCATCGACATCATGGAATGGGACTTTGATGCTGATCTCCACGGAAAAACGTGGGTTATTTAACATCCGAACTCCTTTCCTGGTGGTATACCCGTCATACTTCAAGCTTCCTCTTTGTTGGCTGCGTATTCTCACCCGGGTCACTTATTCATTGTAAACGTCCAGGGACTCGTACTCTTACCGTCGCGATGCAGCTCGAATTATTTTGGATCTAGTTGCCAGAAATCATAAAAATTAAACCAATCGAGCGGTGAACGCAGCGCGTAAACTTCCAGACGCTGCGCGTATTTATCAATGACTTCTTGTAGCGCCTGTTGCCTTGTGGCGCGTGGCAGCAGCAGCGGGTCAGCAAAATTTTCTGCATGAATGCGCAGTTTTCCCTGCTCACGTAGCACCATCATAAGAATGACTGGGCATCGTAATGCGGCAGCAAGGATAAACGGACCTTGTGGGAACGGGGCCGGGCTGCCCATAAACGAACTCCAGCAGACGCGCCTTTCCCCGCCGCGATGGGAATTTACCGCAATCCGGTCGCCGACAATGGCCACCCATTCACCCGCATCCAGCTTGTCTTGTAATAGCATCGCCGTCTGCGGCCCAATGTGGCTCACTGGGATCAAATTCACTGCCGCCTGCGGGGCAATCTCTTCGATAATCTGGCGAAAACGTTGGGCGTGGTCGGTAAACACCAGTGCATTAATAATAAGCCCGGCTTCAACCTGCGCCAGTGCGCGACTGGCTTCAATGTCACCGAGATGAGCGGCAAGGATGAGCTTCCCCTGCCCGGCCTGCGGCTGTAAAACTTCGCGGCTACCAGGTGCAAATTCAATATCACGGCCCCAGATAATATCACCCCGCCAGGCCGCAATTTTATTGAGCATTGCATCACCAAAACGGAGGAAATGGCGATAGCTGTTTAGCCCTTCCGGCAAGGTTATTTGCAGGCGTTCTGCCTGCTGCCCGACGCGTTCCAGCCATTGTTGAGAGGCTTTGCGTTGCGAGCTTCCTGTCAACCACATCCACGCCACCACCGGATAGAGTAAGGCATTGAATGCACGGCGTCCTAAACGCTGATAGATGTTGAGCATCAAGCGCATTCCCGCCAACCCTTTACGCTCGGGGACTTGCGCCCAATGAGTGCTTTGGCGACCACGAGTGAGAAGTGTTGGAATGCGCGGCAACATGCCAAAAAACAGTTTGGTGTGCATCCAGGAAATGCGCAGGTTGTCGTGGAGCGCATCAAAATGCGATACGCCGCCTTGTGGATAAATCACGCGGGTGCGCAAAAACCGGCTGTCGGTTCCTGCCCAATACAATCGCACCATGATTTCGGTATCGAAATCCATCCGCTTACCGGGACGATATTGAGCGAGAGTCCCAAGGGTTGCCGCCAGCGGATAGACACGGAAACCGCACATGCTATCTTTCAATGACAACGAAAGCGTTTCAATCCATACCCAAACGTGGGTGACATAACGCCCGTAAAGGCGCGATTTAGGTACGGATTTGTCGTACTCCGGCATGCCGGAAATCAGGCATTCGGGATGTGCCTGCGCTTGTGCTAAAAAACGCGGTATATCTTCGATGCAGTGCTGCCCGTCGGCATCAAGCTGTATTGCGTGGCTAAAGCCCGCCTGCGCCGCGGCTTTAAGCCCGGTAATTACCGCTTCGCCCTTTCCCTGGTTTGTTTCCAGTTGGATAAGCGTGACGCCTGTTAATTGTGTCAGTTGCTGTTTGGTGACAGGGTCGCTGCCGTCATCAACAATAATGCACGGCAGGCCAAATGGTTGCAGGCGTGCCAGCACCGCTGACATCGTCGCGCCATGGTTATAGCAAGGGATCACGACACAAGGGTGGAAAACCGTGGCCGTTACAGACAACGACGTAGCCGTTACAGACATAGTTTTATCTTACCGCTGCTGGCTGGAATGCCACCTTGTTCGGTTAACAAGGTGTAGGAAAAACTCAGCACGCTGCGTGTCGCATCCCATTGCAAATTCAGCTCCAGTTCGGTTTGCGGAACAATCGGGCGCTGGAATTTAACGTTATCAATTGCACTAAAGCGCATATCCGGTGCGAGTTCTGCACCGTAGGCCATCACCCAATCGAGTTGCGCGACCCCCGGTAAGACTGGTTGCGTGGGGAAATGCCCCGCAAACCAACCTAATGTTGCCGGAACCGCCAGCTGCAAACACAGTTTGCCCACTTCAGGTTGCGAACGCTGTAACTCAACGGGTTTCATCAAATAACTCCTGTAATTGCGCCCACGCACGCTTGCTCTGACTATTGAGCGGGATACGCTCGACGATGCGCCAAAAGCGCGGAATGGCGAGCGGCTCAAGCCAGGCTCTGAGGGCTTCTCGCCACTGTTGCTTGCAGGCACTATCCGCATTTGGGGCCACTACCACGGCGCCAAGTGCGATGCGATTACCCCGAGTAACGGGGAGCACAGCCACATCTTCAATGCCGGGTAATGCCAGCAATCGACGTTCAATTTCACTGAGCGAGATACGTTTTTCTTCAATTTTAACGATGCGATCTCGTCGGCCAATTAAACGAAAACGTCCTGGCGCGGTAAATTCGAGAATATCATCGAGTTGCCCGTGGCCTTGATGAATCAACGGGGATTCCACATACCAGCCATCGTCTTGTTGGGTAAATTGCACCGCTGGGAAGGCTTGCCATTCTGGGGTCGGCTGCCCATGTTCACGCCACGCCAGTACACCAGTTTCGGTGGTACCGTAAATTTCTGATACTGGCGTGTTTAGCCATACCAGCGCCTGTTGTGCCGTGTCGTCATCGAGTTTCCCGGCAGCGGAAACCACTCGTTTGAAAACAGGTGCGGCGAGATTAATATCAAGCCTTTTTAAAAATGCCGGGCTGCTGATAAACAGTAACGGATGCGCTATATGCGCCGCTAATTGCTCCGGAAAATGAATCATCGCTGCATCGAAAACCAGACCAAGCGCCATTGGCAACATCACACGGAAAGTGAAACCATAGAGGTGCTGGTGCGACACAGATCCCACCACGCGGCAATCACGCAGGCTTTCACCCCACAAGGCCGCCAACCAGGTGACCTCTTCATCCAGCGCACGCAGCGTTCTATAGATTTGTGTCGGTTCGCCCGTCGAGCCCGAGGTAAAGAACACCACGCCCGCGTCCTCGGAAATCGGTTCAAACGGCGTAAACGTGGGATAGCCCAACGTTTGGGGATTAAGCACCGGGCAGCAGAGATTTAGCGGGATATCGCTAATCACACCGCAAAAAAGGCTCTGCTGTTCACGCAGTTGAGCTTCGCGACTGTGACCCGGTAAAACCGGTGTTTTCCCAGCGTGCAGTGTCGCTAAGAGTGCGACAATAAAATCGTAACTGTTGTCAAAACAGAGCGCCCAGCGCTGACCGGGCTGGCTTTGCAACCAACCATAAATACGCTGCACGTCATTAATTAAATCGGTCTGTGTGAAGCATTGCTTCTCGGCAAACGCCACCACATGTTGCGGATGACGGTCTGGGCTCAACCACTTTGCAAGCGTTAACGGACTATTCATAGCGGCGTTTCACTCGCAGTCGCACCAGCCATTCGCCAACAAATAACAACCCCATCAACAGGTAACTTGCCATTCCATTCCACAGAGTCCACCAATGAATGTTGCCCGCAAGGCACGTCCATAATGAGACACTGCCGTTAAAAATAAAGAAAAGGCACCAGACTTGAGTGACCCGACGAGTGTAACGGACTCCCGCGGGTGGAAGATCCCCTTCGCGCCATCGTGCCAGGCGCTCAATGAGTGACATTCGCGTAAACAGGGACGTCCCAAAGAATGTCAGCATTACCGCATTGACGACCACCGGATACCACAGTAGCAGTTGGGCTTCACGCATCCAGATACTGGTGATTGATAATATCGCGCCGGCCAGCGCCAGGCCTTTAAAAGCCCGGCTCAGGGCACCGGTTTTTCCACGCAAAGCACCTAAGCGCAGCACAAAGCACAGCGCAAGAATTGGCAGTAAAATGTGTAATTTTGGATAGGTGATGACTAACCAGACGGCAAAGGGCCAACCTATTACGGCCAGCCCTCCGGCGACAGTCAGTGCTCGTTTTACCCGCACGCTTTAAGACTCGCTATGCAAACGCTCAACCGCGTCTACAACATCCTGTACCGTGCGCACTGATTTAAAATCTTCCGGTTTGATTTTTTTACCGCTGCGTTTTTGTAGATGAACCACCATATCTACCGCATCAATACTGTCCAGGTCCAAATCCTCGTACAGACGAGATTGTGGGGTGATTTGTTCAGGAGAGAGTTCAAACAACTTAACCAGTAACCCGGTGACTTCCTGATAAATATCTTCTTTATTCATAGCGTACTCGTGGTTTCAATCAGGCGCTGTGCGCAGGGTTTTGACTTTTAATAAATGCGGCGAGATTGGCGACAGAATAAAAATGTTCGCGCATCGCTTCGTTTTCGGCGGATAACACCACACCATATCGTTTTTTAACCGCCAGTCCTAATTCCAGTGCGTCAATGGAATCAAGACCCAAGCCGTCATGACCAAATAATGCGGCGTCACTTTCAATTTCATCAACGCTTATCTCTTCCAGATTCAACGTATCGATGATGAGTTGTTTAATACTGGTCTCTAAGGATTCCATATAACCATCCGAGTGTTAGAGCCTATCCAGGCTTTTAACGAGAATCAGGAACCAACTCCTGACCTAAATATTGGCTAAGACGACGCGCCGCTAACGCAGGGGCATCATCGAGATTTGCCATAAAGCTCTGGCTGTCGATCCGCTGTTTGACACTCACAGTAATCATCGGCTTGCGCTTTGGGATTTGATACCAGCGGCTGTGTTTATCCAGATAACGCTGATCGCTGTGAATATGCACCAGGCGCAACTCACACCCGCTGCGTACCGCAATATTGGCCGCACCGCGTTGGATAACCAGCGGTTCCCCAGGGCGGGTGCGCGTACCTTCAGGGAAAATCAGTATCGTTTCCCCTGCTGCCAGTCGCTTCTGACTTTCAGGGAGTAACGTTTCGCCCTGGCTGTTGATCAGGTAATCCGCTGCGCGAATCACTCCACGAAAACAGGGGTTTTTCACCAGACTTGCTTTCACAAGGCAGCCAATATGCGGTGCCTGGGACGCAATAAACACATAGTCGAGCAGCGTCGGGTGGTTGGCAACAATCAAACATCCCCGGTCATTGCGCAGTTGTTCACAGTTTTCAAAGCGGTAATCGAACACCCCAAGGCCGCGTCCGATGCGTAAAAATAACCGGAAGCTAGCGGCAATGCTACGGCGCGCAATTTCACGGCGTTTGCCATCATCACGCACAAATAATAACAGTAAATTAAACCAAACCAGCGAAAGCATCAGGCCGCCGCTACCAAATAAAACGAATAACCCGCCGGTCATAAGCACCCGCCAGCCCCATTTCAAGCGCGCCCACATTAATGGCGACTCCAGAACCAGCGAAGACGCTCACCTGCAAGGGCGAACGTCGGCTCATTACTCAGCCAGCCATGTAAAAATGCCAGCCCTTGCGGTAAAATTTGCGCCTGGGTTACCTCGCAAGGGGCGGTTTCACATTGCATTTGCTGGCCACTTTCCAGCAATAGCGCGACTGCAAATGGCATGTTGAGCGTATCATCAGCAAGATGTGGCAAGTAAAACTCAGGTATCAGGCCATCGAAATCCACCAGCAGCACGCGATGATAACCAGCATGATGCAACGAAGCCACTTCAGTTAATGCCTGCGCGAAAGAGTCATACCCGGCGCAAACAGATGAAGAAACCAGCGCTTGTTTCGTCGCAATGGTGGTGTTGCCTACCGCTGAGTTGTGTACTGACATGGCAAAATCAGTGGGCGACAGGCTTTCTTGCTCAGCAAGTGCTGTCAAAATTCTGAAATTCCGCTCCAGTTCACCGTGGCGGCTGGCGAAAACCAGCGCATCGACTGACTGTCGGGACAATATAGCCAGTGCGCAGTCAACGGCGAGGCGGCTACCTGAAGCCAGTCGACGCGCAGTCATCATCGGTAAGTGGCGGCTTTTGGCAAATAGCGCTGAGGTATTAAAATCGGCGGTGGTTTTACTCCATGCCAGCCAGTCCTCGGTTTCAGACAAACCCGGGGCGTTAGCCTGCCAGTCGACAATGTTAAACGCTAACTTCATGCTCAATACCCGTATTCATCTAAATTGCCCGATAGATATAAATCCTGGGAACCATGCCGACTATAAAATAAGTCTTAATTTTATGAGTTTTTTCTTAAGCTGCTGATATTTCGCGCGCCATTAATTATCCAGCAGCGGCGAATTGTAACAAAAAAGACTGTGAAATAAATCCTTGAAATTTAAATATAGACCCGCGTAATGCAGGCCTATGATTTTAACGGTAGGTCACTTCCAGAACGGCAAGTTTGTGCTGAGTATCAAGATAATGGATGTGAGTTGTTAGCGGAACATCGCTGTTAGACTTGAAATTATTGAGTTGATTGAATGCGACAGTTTGCACGACTGACTTTCCGTTTCGCTCACAAGTGAACGCTACAGATTGTTCTTGCGAAGATAAATGACAAGGTCCTTCGACAATCGAGCCCTGGAAGTGAATCACACCGTCACTGGCATGTGCGTTAAGCACAGGGAAAAGCAGAGCAAACAGAGGTAAAAGCATTGAACATCTTACGCTTGGTGTTTTCACGACAGAGACTCCTCAACGAGTTGATATGAGGGTTATCGGTACAAGAGGTCAGAACTACATAGTTAACCTTGGTATATAAAAGAAAAAAGATCTACATACCCGAAATATTAATTAAACACTCCCCGGAGATGCCCAGTGTTTTTCAAGATGAATGTCTTTTCCATCCGTCACAATGACGGTAATCGTCACGCTGTCACCAGGCGAGATATTGAGACTCAAACGTGAAAGTTTGGCAGGTTCATTAGCCTTGATATAAACATGACTGCTTTGACTGCTATTCGATTGCCCATTAGCGCCAGAACGTAGTGCGGTAAGTTTGAAGGTACATTGGCAGTTCTGAGTTAAGGTCGCCACAGGCACAATGGTGTAGATATCTCCTTGTTGCTGGGTATCAAAGATGAGTTGATTGCTGAGTGCGGCAAGCAATAATAACGTGTGCATCTTTCTTCCCTCTCCCACTATAAAAATAAAAACAGGGCCTATGCCCTGTTTTTTATAGCTCATAAATACTATTAGTACTGGCTAAGATTAGCGTAGTTGCTAAAACCAACTTGAGTCAGTTCAATACTAGAATCGGCAGCAGTTTGATTGACATTCGCACCGTTGCGCCAGCCACGTTGGGTCACGTCAATAGTGGAGCTTTCAGCACCCCATTGATCAATAACGGCTTGGTTGGCCGTACCAGATTGCAGAAGTGTGATGGTTGCGTCGTCAGCACCTTGACCAACATCCGCGCCATTTCTTGAACCCCGTTGTGTGATGTCAACAGTCGATTCTCTGGCATCAGCTTGCAGTGCAGTAACACTGTTACCTACACCTTGCTGGTACACTTTCAATGTAGATTCCGGACCTGTGTTGTTATTCCCGCCATGACCGCCATGACCGCCATGACCGCCAAATTGTGGGACTACTGATGCCATTGCACTACCTGAAACCACCACTGCTACTACTGCTGCGATTTTAAAAAAGTTCATGGTAAAGCCCCCATCGTATTGAGAATGTAAGCCTAAATAACAGTGTATTAGCGTTGAATAACGCGTACCGCCATTTGAGACTGTTTCTGTATCACAACTGCCGACTTCTGTGTGCCTTGTTGAATAATGCTTGCCTTATTAACCGAGCCTTTCTGAATAATAAGAGCGGCATTACCAAAGGACGATTGCTGTATATCTGCATCATTGCCGTAGCCTGACTGCGCAATATAAGCAAAGTTATAACTCCCTGATTGGTCGACGTTAGCTCTGTTACCAGACCCTGTCTGAGAGACCAGCGCTAATTGCCGGGTTCCATTTTGGTCAACATTAGCATTATTATTGTTGCCATATTGACCAACGATTGCTGCCTGATTTAACGATGCTCTACTTAATTCATTCATCGCAAAGTTATATTCAGATTTTGCAAGATCGGGATTACTCGCAATAACATAACCAGGCGCACCCAACAATGCTAACATCACAAATAACGATCTGTTCTTCATGCTGTCACCCTGGGTCGTAATACTTCTACTAAATACATCTACAAAATTCACATGCTGATTGTTGTTAACGCTAACGATGAAAAGTTATCTCTGCGTTACGGAACTGAGTATGTGTGGCGATACATTTTAAATATCTCACCCACCCGTTGTATTTTTATATTTCCACTCATTACAAAGTATGAGTCTGATAGAAAAAACCAAATACAACAAAGGGTTCAAAATTGATCATTTTAATTAGCCTGCAATCTTTTAAAATCACCGACCACCAAGCCTTATTTTACCGTCTGGTTGGGTTCTTCACAGTATGCAAGATAATTTTTAGCGGGACATTGTCACGAAGATGACTTTTCTTAAGAGGTGGCGAGATGGGGAATGTAACATTCATTATTTACATATGTTAAGACAAAAAAAACATAAGGAAAGAAAAAGTTACTCTTTACATTTCAAATAGATAAGTTGTTTTGTATGATTTTTAAAATTATGCAATATATAATTAATGTACAACTTTTTCATTAAATCTAAATAATTAAAATATCCCACTGCAACATTTTAATATCCTCAGTTACATTTAGTAACAGCTTTAACACTTGCTTTAAGATTAGTACCCGCTAGATTGAAACGAGCAGTAACATTTTGTTTAACACATTAAGTCAGGACGCAACTTAGCGTTATTTGACAGTGTTACATTTATTTCAAACACAGCAGTGCAGCATCTATCAGTACCTCTGGGGAATTAACTTTATGTTAATTCAGCTGATTGACGCGCAAACTCGGATGGAGTTTCATCATGTTTAATGAAGTCCATACAATGAATAGCCAGGCGTTAAATGCTCAGACGTTATTGTTGATCACTAAACCCTCGCTACAAGCGACTGCGTTATTACAGCATCTAAAGTCTTCACTCGCTATCAATGGGAAACTCCATAATATTCAACGCTCTCTTGAAGATGTCGTGGGTAATTTGGTGGTGCTTTTTGATATGGTTGAAGCCGATAAAAAGCTGATTAACTATTGGCAAGACAACTTGAGTCGCAAACATAACAGCATAAAATTGTTGTTACTCAATACTCCGGAAGAGTATCAATTCCGTGACATCGAAAACTGGCCACACATTAATGGTGTGTTCTACATGTCTGAGGAAGAACCGCGAGTGGTTGAAGGTATTCGAGGTGTAATGGCGGGAGAATGCTACTTCTCTCAAAAATTAGCAAGCTACCTTATTAATCACTCAGGGAACTATCGTTTCAATAACGTCGAGTCGTCCCTTCTGACTCACCGTGAAAAGGAAATACTTAATAAATTGCGTATTGGGGCTTCGAATATCGAAATCGCTCAGTCGTTATTTATAAGTGAAAACACGGTAAAAACACATCTCTACAATCTTTTTAAAAAGATATCTGTAAAAAATCGCACTCAGGCGGTTTCCTGGGCAAACGATAACCTCAGGCGATAAAGCGATGAAATTAAAAACTGCTTTACTGCTAGCGTCAATATTAGTCTTCACCTCCAACGGCGTTCGCGCCGTTGAAGTCGAGGTGCCTGGATTATTAACGGATCATACCGTTTCTTCGGTGGGGCATGATTTTTATCGTGCCTTTAGTGATAAGTGGGAAAGTAGTTTTACCGGAAACTTAACCATAAATGAGCGTCCCAGTGCCCGTTGGGGAAGCTGGATAACCATTACGGTCGATCAGGATGTCATATTTCAGTCGTTCTTATTCCCCTCTCAACGTGATTTTGACCGTAACGTCAATATCGCACTGGTCCAAACCGCAGAAGCGATTAATCGCCGTCAAATTGACAAGACATTGTTGAGTACCGGTGACTTAACTAGCGACGAATTTTAGGAGGCTGTCATGCGTATCACTCATGCAGTTATTTCTTTACTGCTGATATCCCCTTTTTCCTGGGG
>DATERH010000239.1:0-4984 GCA_035271785.1 Buttiauxella sp. | reverse complement strand
TGAACGAACAACTCAATGCCGCTATCGGATTCGATAGAGAAAGCATGGTTGGTTTCGAAGATTTTACCGATGGTGCCGTCAACCGGAGCAACCATTTTGTTGCCAGTCGGTTTAATTGCAATGCCATCACCAACGATCTTCTCGGCGAACACCACATCTGGAACATCTTCAATATTGACGATTTCGCCAGAAAGTGGGGCAACAATCTCAATGGTTCCGGTGTCTTTTTTATCATCAGAAACCAGAGATTTCAGTTTATCAAACAAACCCATGATCTTCTCCTAAGCAGTAAATTGGGCCGCATCCGGTGGATTAGCAGATTGTTTTTTCTTCAATGAACTTGTTAACCAGCGTCATTAACTCGTCCGTTGTCGGTTGAGCAAGAGCTTGCTCTGCTAACACCTTCGCATCTTCGAAGTTCGTGTTACGAATAATCTTCTTAATGCGCGGGATAGAAATGGCACTCATACTAAATTCGTCCAGACTCATACCCAGCAACAGAAGTGTAGCACGTTCGTCGCCTGCAAGCTCACCACACATACCAGTCCATTTACCTTCAGCATGAGAAGCATCAATAACTTGCTTAATCAGAGTCAGTACGGATGGTGACATTGGTTGGTAAAGATGCGAAATCATATCATTACCACGGTCTACTGCCAGGGTGTACTGCGTGAGATCATTGGTACCGATACTAAAGAAGTCGACTTCTTTGGCCAGATGGCGAGCAATCGTGGCTGCAGCCGGAGTCTCAACCATTACGCCTACTTCGATAGTTTCGTCAAAGACTTTGCCTTCTTCACGCAACTGCGCCTTCATGATTTCAATCTCAGCTTTCAGTGCGCGCACTTCTTCAACAGAGATAATCATTGGGAACATGATACGTAATTTACCGAAAGCGGAAGCACGCAGAATAGCGCGTACCTGCGCGTGCAGGATCTCTTTACGATCCATGGCGATACGAATTGCACGCCAGCCCAGGAACGGGTTCTCTTCTTTCGGGAAGTTCATGTACGGCAGCTCTTTGTCGCCACCGATATCCATGGTACGTACGATAACTGCTTGCGAGCCACAGGCTTCAGCAACAGCTTTGTACGCCGCGAACTGCTCATCTTCAGTTGGCAGTGAATCACGATCCATGAACAGGAATTCTGTACGATACAGACCTACACCTTCTGCACCATTGCGCTCTGCACCGTCGATATCACGAACAGTACCGATATTTGCGCATACTTCTACCTGATGACCATCGAGAGTGATTGCTGGCAGGTCTTTCAGTTTTGCCAGTTCAGCTTTCTCAGAAGCAACCTGTTGCTGTACAGCGCGCAGGGCTTCGATCTCGTCGTTGGTTGGGTTAACGTAAACTTTGTTGTTAACCGCATCGAGGATCAGGTAATCGTCATTTTTCACCTGGCTGGTCACGCTACCGGTACCTACGATCGCTGGCAATTCAAGAGAACGCGCCATGATGGAGGTATGGGAAGTGCGGCCACCGATATCGGTGATGAAACCCAGCACCTTTTGCAGGTTAAGCTGTGCGGTTTCTGACGGAGTCAAATCTTTAGCGACCAGGATAACTTCATCCTGAATAGAGCTAAGGTCGATAATTGCCAAACCAAGGATGTTACGCAGCAGACGCTTACCGATGTCACGTACGTCAGCCGCACGTTCTTTCAGGTATTCATCGTCTAATTCTTCCAGCGCGATAGCCTGGCCTTCGATAATTTCGTGAGCCGCTGCATCAGCAGTCACCAATTTATCTTTGATAAGGGCTATGATTTCCTGCTCAAGCTCTTCATCTTCCAGCAACATAATGTGCCCTTCGAAGATAGCTTCCTTTTCTTCACCGAAGGTCTCGCCAGCTTTAATTTTGATCGTTTCTAATTGTGCTGACGCTTTCGCGCGCCCGCTTAAGAAACGTTCAACTTCCTGCGCAACTTTGTCGGCAGAAATTTTCTTCCGGTCGATGACAACTTCATCTTCCTTCAGCAAAAGTGCCTTGCCGAAAGCGATACCCGGGGATGCTAAAATGCCTGAAATCATAACCCTACCTTACTTGTGACTGATATTTACGAAGAACCCAGAACTTATTCGAGTTCAGCCATCAGTTTTACCAGATGCTCAACTGCTTTCTGATCATCTTCACCTTCAGCAGAGATGGTCACTACAGTACCTTGAGTCAGGCCCAGTGTTTGCAGTTTAAACAGGCTTTTCGCGCTCGCGCTTTTGCCGTTGGAGGTCACAGTGATCTCAGAGGTGAAGCCTTTAGCTTCTTTAACAAACTGAGCAGCAGGGCGGGTATGCAGACCGTTTGGAGCTGTAATGGTAACTTCTTGCTGGAACATTGTATTTCCCCAACTTATAGGTTTAGTGTTGTGGAACTAAAGTCTAGCCTGGTAGCAAAACTTTAGCCTGATAGTTAGCGTCGACGTTAACTGTAGACTTTACGCGACACAGGATGCTTTCGGGAATCACGAAATGTGCTCTGGCAAATGCCTGGCGCTTCGCGGCTCGCTCGTCATTAATCATTATGCCGTGAAATGTGATTTTGCATCAAATCGTTAAATCGATTCAGCAGAGGTATCTCACATTCCGATTAATTTCGCGCATCAAAATAATTTGCTGGATAGATACCAGACCTGACAGAGTGACGCAATGGCAGGGTAGTAAAAAGTTTGATGGATGCCACAAAAAAGCACCCGAATGGGTGCTTTTTTGCTCAGATTTACTTAGTTGGCATCACTGTTGCAGTTCTTTTTCAGTGAAAAGATCGCCAAACAGAGCAGTACTTAGGTAACGTTCACCTGAGGATGGCAGTATAACCACAATGTTTTTGTTGCTAAATGCTTCATCTTCCTGAAGTTTTAATGCGGCAGCCACCGCAGCACCGGATGAAATTCCCGCAAGAATCCCTTCTTCTTCCATCAAACGACGTGCAGTAGAGATAGCTTCGTCGTTAGTGATAGCGATAACTTTATCGATAAGTTTTAGATCAAGGTTACCCGGAATGAAACCTGCACCGATGCCCTGAATTTTGTGTGGACCTGGTTTGAGTTCTTCACCAGCCAGTGCCTGCGCGATGACTGGTGAGTCGGTCGGCTCGACAGCCACGGTTATCAGATTGGTTTTACCTTTGGTGTTTTTGATATAACGGCTCACACCGGTCAGCGTACCGCCAGTACCGACCCCAGAAATGAATACGTCTACTTCGCCGTCGGTATCTTCCCAGATTTCAGGACCGGTGGTTTTCTCGTGGATTTCTGGGTTTGCTGGGTTACTGAACTGCTGTAATAGAAGGAATTTTTCTGGGTCGCTGGCAACGATCTCTTCAGCTTTCTGAATCGCACCTTTCATGCCTTTTGCGCCTTCGGTCAACACCAGGTTCGCGCCCAGTGCTTTCAGCAGTTTACGGCGTTCGATGCTCATGGTTTCAGGCATGGTCAGTGTCAGCTTGTACCCACGCGCTGCGGCAACGTAAGCGAGTGCGATACCCGTGTTACCACTGGTTGGTTCAACTAACTCGACTCCGGGCTTCAGTACACCGCGTTTCTCGGCATCCCAAATCATATTGGCCCCGATACGGCATTTGACGCTAAAGCTCGGGTTGCGGGACTCTACCTTCGCCAGGATGCGTCCATTACCGATGCGGTTCAGACGAACCAGCGGCGTATGGCCGATTGTCAGAGAGTTGTCTTCATAGATCTTGCTCATAGCCCGTCCTTAACTGTATGAAATTTGGGAAACCTCATCAGCATACCTGCTTAGAAGTTATGCGGAAGTAAAGAAATCGTATATCTATATGTAGAAGGGTAATAAGCTGTAGCAAGAAGGAATAACCAGGAATAAGGAGCGGTAGAGGCCGCCCCTGAAAAACTATTTCCACATGGCGTGTTTTGGGCGATAGCAATCGACCCACATCGCGGTCGCACCACAAACGGCCACCGGCATGATAACCAGATTCAGGAAAGGGATCAGGGTAAACAGACTGACCAGTGAACCAAACTGCATGTTGATGGTTTTCTTCTCACGCAATGAAATGCGCATCTCTTTGAAGGGGACTTTATGGTTATCAAAGGGATAGTCGCAATACTGTATAGCCAACATCCAGGCGCTAAATAAGAACCATAAAACCGGGGCAACAGTTTGGCCGATACCCGGAATGAAGTAGAGCACCAGCAGTACCAACGCGCGTGGTAAGTACCAGGAGAGTTTCTGCCATTCGCGTTTCATAATCCGCGGCACATCCTTAATGATACCTAACACGCCAGTATCCGGTGGGGTAGCACCAGTCAGACGCGCTTCAAGCTGCTCTGCCAGCAATCCGTTGAAGGGGGCGGCAATCCAGTTAGCGATGGTCGAGAAGAAATAGCTAAATACCAGCAGGATAGAAATGACCGCCAGCGGCCAAATCAAATAGCTTAACCATTGCAACCAGTCTGGCACGTAGGAAAGGAGAGTGGGAACCCACACATCTAGTCGGGTAAACAGCCACCAGAATGCGCCACCCATTAATAAAATATTGACCAGCAGCGGCATGAGCACGAATCGTTTGATTCCAGGCTCACGCACCAGCTTCCAGCCCTGCGAAAAATAATAAACGCCACTGCGTGGCACGGCTCCTGAAGATGAAACCATAATCTGAACGAACTCCTTTTGGTCATAGCAATGACATGTATACCCATAATAACCGAGTGTCAGGAGAAAAACTTATTAGGAAATGGTCGAAAAAACAGCGAAAAGTCGATTTCAGTCCATCTTTATGCTGAGAAAACCGTGTGCGGACTTGCACTTGAGCACACGGGCAAATACTCTTAGTAAGTAAATGTTTGCCGCGGTGGCAAGGTGTTAGAACAACAGAGAATATAATGATGCAGGATTTGCGTCTGATATTAATCATTGTTGGCGCGATCGCCATAATAGCCTTACTGGTTCACGGTCTGTGGACGAGTCGTAAGGAGCGTTCATCTGTATTTCGTGATCGTCCATT
>DATERH010000238.1:0-9302 GCA_035271785.1 Buttiauxella sp. | reverse complement strand
CATGTAAATTAATGTGTGGATACTTTTGTTAAAGTTGACAAAAGGTTATAGAAAGGAGTAAAAAACCCCATCAATTTGCTGGTAAAGTTTTGATTCTGGCACTAATTGTAAGGTTAATTGTTCCTCCCCATGAATCGATGTGGTGTTCATCTGCCAGCAAGAGCAGAGACTTTGGCGCCACTTTTGATGAGTAAGCAATGAGTATGTCAACATCCACTGAAGTTATCGCTCACCACTGGGCGTTCGCAGTCTTTCTTATTGTTGCCATTGGCCTGTGTTGCGTAATGCTTCTCGGGGCCTGGTTCCTTGGCGGGAGAGCTAAGGGTCGGCACAAAAACACTCCCTTCGAGTCAGGTATCGACTCAGTTGGTACAGCGCGCTTACGTCTATCCGCTAAGTTCTACTTGGTTGCCATGTTCTTCGTCATCTTCGACGTGGAAGCCTTGTATCTCTACGCGTGGTCAGTCTCTATTCGTGAAAGCGGATGGGTAGGCTTCGTTGAAGCCGCAATTTTCATATTTGTGCTACTGGCAGGTCTGGTGTATCTGGTGCGTATTGGCGCGCTTGATTGGACTCCTGCGCGTTCGCGCCGCGCCCAAATCAACCCGGAAACCGACAGTATTACTAACCGTCATACGCAAGATGCTCTAAAGAATTCGGATTACAGCAAGGCGGCAAGCGAGTAAATCCCATGAGCTTACTTAGGTAAGTGATTGGGGTTTATGAACGCAGCCAACACCACTGTAAATTGAATTATAACGAGCATAAAATGAGGCAATAAGATGGACTATACGCTCACCCGCATAGACCCCGACGGTGAGAACGACCGTTACCCCCTGCAAAAACAGGAGATCGTAAGCGATCCTCTTGATCAAGAAATCAACCGTAGTGTGTATATGGGCAAGCTCGAACATGCCATGCACGATATGGTGAACTGGGGTCGTAAAAACTCAATTTGGCCTTATAACTTTGGCCTTTCTTGCTGCTACGTTGAGATGGTGACTTCGTTTACCGCCGTACATGACGTGGCACGTTTTGGTGCCGAAGTACTGCGTGCATCTCCGCGTCAGGCTGACCTGATGGTTATTGCAGGGACCTGCTTTACCAAAATGGCTCCGGTTATTCAGCGCCTTTACGATCAAATGCTCGAGCCAAAATGGGTTATCTCGATGGGTGCTTGCGCCAACTCAGGCGGCATGTACGACATCTACTCTGTGGTTCAAGGTGTGGATAAATTCCTGCCAGTGGATGTTTACATCCCAGGTTGCCCACCGCGCCCGGAAGCTTACATGCAAGCACTGATGCTGCTGCAAGAGTCCATTGGCAAAGAGCGTCGTCCACTGTCTTGGGTGGTTGGCGATCAAGGTGTTTATCGCGCCAACATGCAATCAGAGCGTGAACGTAAACGTGGCGAGCGTATCGCTGTCACCAATTTGCGGACACCAGACGAGATTTAATATGCGCCTGTGGGCAGTGTGAGTTGTTACCCAAAATAATTCGAGTTACAGGAAGGCGGCAAGTGCGTGAATCCTCTGGAGCTTACTCAAGTAAGTGACTGGGGGTAGCAAACGTAGCCAACGCACATGCAACTTGAAGTATGAAGGGTATAATTCGCATATCAATAATACTAGCGCGAAGCCGCTGACCACAGTCACCACAGTACCATTTGCAATGGTGAGAATTATGACCGATTTAACTGCGCATGATGCCAACCAGGATGCCTGGCAAACCCGAGACCATTTAGATGATCCGGTTATTGGCGAACTGCGTAACCGTTTTGGGCCGGATGCCTTCACTGTTCAGCCAACCCGCACTGGTGTTCCAGTGGTCTGGGTTAAGCGCGAACAATTACTCGAAGTTGGCGATTTCTTAAAGAGGCTCCCGAAGCCCTACGTCATGTTGTTCGACTTACACGGCATGGACGAACGTCTTCGTACTCACCGCAACGGTTTACCGGCTGCGGATTTTTCCGTTTTCTACCACCTGATTTCTATCGATCGCAACCGCGACATCATGCTCAAGGTGGCGCTGTCTGAAAACGATCTGAATGTGCCTACACTCACCAAGCTTTTCCCGAACGCGAACTGGTATGAGCGTGAAACCTGGGAAATGTTTGGCATCACCTTTAATGGCCACCCGCACCTGACGCGCATCATGATGCCGCCAACGTGGGAAGGCCATCCACTGCGTAAAGATTATCCGGCGCGTGCCACCGAGTTCGATCCGTTTGAATTGACCAAACAGAAAGAAGACCTCGAGATGGAAGCGCTGACCTTCAAGCCTGAAGATTGGGGTATGAAGCGCAGCAGCGAGCATGAAGATTTCATGTTCCTGAACCTCGGTCCAAACCACCCATCTGCACACGGTGCATTCCGTATTGTCCTGCAACTCGACGGTGAAGAAATTGTCGATTGCGTTCCGGATATCGGTTACCACCACCGTGGTGCTGAGAAAATGGGTGAGCGTCAGTCCTGGCACAGCTACATTCCGTACACCGACCGTATCGAATACCTCGGCGGCTGCGTTAACGAAATGCCATACGTGTTGGCGGTTGAAAAACTGGCGGGCATCAAGGTTCCAGAGCGTGTAGACGTTATCCGCGTCATGCTGTCTGAACTGTTCCGTATCAACAGCCACTTACTGTATATCTCCACGTTTATCCAGGACGTGGGCGCGATGACGCCGGTGTTCTTCGCCTTTACCGACCGTCAGAAAATCTATGACCTGGTCGAAGCGATTACCGGTTTCCGTATGCACCCAGCCTGGTTCCGTATCGGCGGTGTTGCTCACGACTTGCCAAACGGTTGGGAACGCCTGCTCAAAGAATTCCTCGACTGGATGCCAAAACGTCTGGATTCCTACGAGAAAGCTGCACTGCGTAACACCATCCTAAAAGGTCGTTCTCAGGGCGTTGCCGCGTACGGTAAAAAAGAAGCGCTGGAGTGGGGAACCACCGGTGCTGGCCTGCGTGCAACGGGTGTCGATTTCGATATCCGCAAAGCGCGCCCATATTCTGGCTATGAAAACTTCGACTTCGAAATCCCGGTCGGCGGTGGCGTCAGTGACTGCTACACCCGTGTGATGTTGAAAGTTGAAGAGCTTCGCCAGAGCTTGCGTATTCTTGACCAGTGCCTGAAAAACATGCCTGCTGGCCCGTTCAAAGCCGATCATCCGCTGACGACGCCGCCACCGAAAGAGCGCACGCTGCAACATATCGAAACCCTGATCACTCACTTCCTGCAAGTTTCGTGGGGCCCGGTCATGCCGGCTAACGAATCTTTCCAGATGATTGAAGCGACGAAAGGGATTAACAGTTACTACCTGACCAGCGACGGCAGCACCATGAGCTACCGTACCCGCATCCGTACCCCGAGCTTTGCGCATTTGCAGCAAATCCCGTCGGCGATTCGCGGAAGCCTGGTTTCTGACCTGATTGTCTATCTGGGTAGTATCGATTTTGTAATGTCTGATGTGGATCGCTAACTATGCACGATAAACAACAACCCCAGGCTGAAGCTTTTGAGCTGAGTGCGGCCGAGCGTGATGCAATTGAGCACGAAAAACATCATTACGAAGATGCTCGCGCGGCGTCTATCGAAGCGCTGAAGATTGTACAGAAACAGCGTGGCTGGGTGCCTGACGGCGCTATTGATGCCATTGCTGAAGTTCTGGGCATTCCGGCCAGCGACGTAGAAGGTGTTGCCACATTCTACAGCCAGATTTTCCGCCAGCCGGTAGGTCGCCATGTTATTCGTTATTGCGATAGCGTGGTTTGCCACATTACGGGCTACCAGGGCATTCAATCGGCTATTGAAGCAAAACTGAACATCAAACCGGGTCAAACCACGTTTGATGGCCGCTTTACACTGCTGCCGACTTGCTGTCTGGGCAACTGCGACAAAGGGCCGACCATGATGATTGATGAGGATACTCATAGCCATCTGACGCCGGAAGCGATCCCTGATTTGCTGGAGCAGTACAAATGAAAACCGTTATTCGTACTGCCGAAACCCATCCGCTGACCTGGCGGTTGCGCGATGACAAACAACCTGTCTGGCTGGATGAATATCGTAGCAAAAACGGTTACGAAGGTGCGCGTTTGGCACTGACGGGTTTGGCACCGGATGAAGTCGTAACTCGTGTTAAAGACTCTGGCCTGAAAGGGCGCGGCGGTGCGGGCTTCTCCACCGGTCTGAAGTGGAGCCTGATGCCGAAAGACGAATCCATGAACATCCGTTACCTGCTGTGTAACGCCGATGAAATGGAGCCGGGCACTTATAAAGACCGTCTGTTGATGGAGCAACTGCCGCACCTGTTGGTGGAAGGCATGCTGATTTCCGCGTTCGCGCTCAAAGCGTATCGCGGTTACATCTTCCTGCGTGGCGAATACATCGAAGCAGCTGTGCATCTGCGCCGTGCGATTCAAGAAGCGACCGAAGCAGGTTTGCTGGGTAAAAACATTCTCGGGTCGGGTTTTGATTTCGAGCTTATCGTGCACACCGGTGCCGGGCGTTATATCTGTGGTGAAGAAACCGCACTGATTAACTCTCTGGAAGGCCGCCGCGCGAACCCACGTTCTAAGCCCCCATTCCCTGCGTCAAGCGGTGTGTGGGGTAAACCGACTTGCGTAAACAACGTCGAAACGCTGTGTAACGTTCCTGCCATTCTGGCGAACGGCGTGGAGTGGTATCAAGGCATTTCTACCAGTAAGGATGCTGGTACTAAGCTGATGGGCTTCTCGGGTCGCGTTAAGAATCCAGGTGTTTGGGAATTACCGTTCGGCACGACCGCACGCGAAATTCTTGAAGATTACGCGGGTGGCATGCGCGATGGCCTGAAATTCAAAGCCTGGCAGCCAGGCGGGGCAGGGACTGACTTCCTGACCGAATCGCATTTAGATCTGCCGATGGAATTTGAAAGCATTGGCAAAGCGGGTAGCCGTCTGGGTACGGCGCTGGCGATGGCCGTTGACCATGAAATTGGTATGGTGCCGCTGGTTCGTAATCTGGAAGAGTTTTTTTCCCGTGAATCTTGCGGCTGGTGCACACCGTGCCGTGACGGCTTGCCGTGGAGTGTGAAAATTCTGCGTGCGCTGGAACGTGGCGAAGGCCAACCTGGGGATATCGAGACACTTGAGCAACTGTGCCGTCTCCTTGGGCCGGGTAAAACCTTCTGTGCGCATGCGCCAGGTGCGGTTGAACCGTTGCAGAGTGCGATTAAATATTTCCGCGAAGAATTCGAAGCAGGCATTGCCAAACAAGATTTCGGTAACACTCGTGCCATTAGTGGCATCCAACCGAACTTGTTAAAAGCGCGCTGGTAACACCTGACAACAAGTTTGCAGGTTATAAAATTTTATAATTAATGCCTGAAAAGTAATCAAGAATTTCGCGCTGAGGCAAGGCGGCAAAAGAGTGAATCCTTGGGAGTTTAGTTAACTAAATGACCAGGGTGAGCGAGAGCAGCCAACCCAGCCACAGTGTGAAAGACGAAGATTATTCGGGCCAACTGGAAGCATGCTGACTATGGCTACGATACATGTAGACGGCAAAGAATATGAGGTAAACGGGTCAGACAACCTGCTACAAGCATGTCTGTCTCTCGGCCTTGATATTCCTTATTTTTGCTGGCACCCGGCGCTAGGCAGCGTCGGTGCTTGCCGCCAGTGCGCGGTGAAGCAATATCAGAACGCAGAAGATCTTCGTGGTCGCCTGGTGATGTCATGTATGACACCCGCCTCTGACGGTACGTTTATCTCTATTGACGATGGTGAAGCAAAGGAATTCCGTGAAAGCGTTGTGGAATGGTTAATGACTAACCACCCGCACGACTGCCCGGTTTGTGAAGAAGGCGGTAACTGCCACCTGCAAGATATGACGGTGATGACCGGTCATAGCTTCCGTCGCTACCGCTTCACCAAACGTACTCACCGTAACCAGGATCTCGGCCCATTCATTTCTCACGAAATGAACCGCTGTATCGCCTGTTACCGCTGTGTGCGTTACTACAAAGATTATGCCGACGGCACAGATCTGGGCGTCTATGGCGCTCATGACAACGTTTACTTCGGTCGTACTGAAGATGGCACGCTGGAGAGCGAATTCTCCGGTAACCTGGTAGAAATTTGCCCGACCGGCGTGTTCACGGATAAAACGCACTCCGAGCGTTATAACCGTAAGTGGGACATGCAGTTTGCACCAAGTATCTGCCAACAGTGCAGCATCGGCTGTAACACAAGCCCTGGCGAGCGCTACGGTGAATTGCGTCGTATCGAAAACCGCTATAACGGTACCGTGAACCACTACTTCTTGTGTGACCGTGGCCGCTTTGGTTATGGCTACGTCAACCTGAAAGACCGTCCACGCCAGCCAATCCAACGTCGTGGCGACGATCTGATAACGCTGAACGCTGAACAAGCGATGCAGGGTGCGGCAGATATTCTGCGTCAGTCGAAGAAAGTTATCGGTATTGGTTCCCCACGAGCCAGCGTTGAAAGCAACTTCGCGCTGCGTGAGCTGGTGGGTGCAGACAACTTCTATACCGGTATCGCAACCGGCGAACAAGCACGTCTGCAACTGATGCTCAAAGTACTGCAAGAAAGTGGCATTCATACTCCGGCGCTGCGTGAAATCGAATCTTACGATGCGGTTCTGGTGCTCGGCGAAGACATCACCCAGACCGGTGCGCGCGTTGCGCTGTCTGTGCGTCAGGCTGTGAAAGGTAAATCACGTGAGATGGCAGCAGCCCAGAAAGTGGCTGACTGGCAGATTGCGGCCATCCTCAATATTGGCCAGCACGCTAAACATCCGTTGTTTGTCACTAACATCGACAGTACTCGTCTGGACGACATCGCTGCGTGGACTTACCGTGCGCCGGTTGAAGATCAGGCGCGTCTGGGCTTTGCGATTGCCCATGCGCTGGACAGTAATTCCCCAGCCGTTGAACTCGACCGCGACTTGAAAAACAAAGTCGACGTGATTGTGCAGGCATTGGCGGGTGCGAAAAAACCATTGATCGTTTCCGGTACCAACGCCGGTAGCGAAGCGGTGATTCAGGCGGCCGCCAACGTGGCGAAAGCGCTGAAAGGCCGTGGTGCCGATGTCGGTATCACTATGGTTGCTCGCGCGGTTAACAGCGTTGGCCTCGGCCTGATTGGCGGCGGCTCGCTTGAAGAAGCGTTAAGTGAACTGGAAAGCGGTGCTGCCGATGCGGTAGTGGTGCTCGAAAACGATCTGCATCGCCATGCTTCTGCGGCGCGCGTTGATGCGGCCCTGAGCAAAGCTCCGTTGGTAATGGTTATTGACCATCAGCGCACGGCGATAATGGACAAAGCCCACCTGGTGCTGTCCACCGCAAGCTTCGCCGAAAGTGACGGTACGGTTATCAACAACGAAGGCCGCGCACAGCGTTTCTTCCAGGTTTATGACCCGTCCTACTACGACCATTCGGTGGTGATGCTCGAAAGCTGGCGTTGGCTGCACTCCTTGCAAAGCACGGTTGAAAGCCGTGAAGTGGACTGGACGCAGCTTGACGATGTTATCGATGCTTGCGTGAAAGCGCTGCCGCAACTGGCTGGGATTAAAGATGCGGCACCTGATGCCAGCTTCCGTATTCGTGGTCAGAAGCTGTCGCGTTCACCGATTCGCTCAAGCGGTCGTACCGCAATGCGCGCTAACATCAGCGTGCATGAACCGCGCCAGCCGCAGGATAAAGACACCATGTTCGCCTTCTCTATGGAAGGGAACAACAGCCCGACAGCTAATCGCCAGCAGATTCCATTTGCATGGGCACCAGGTTGGAACTCACCGCAAGCATGGAACAAATTCCAGGCCGAAGTGGGTGGCAAACTGCGTCACGGTGACCCGGGCGTGCGTCTGATTGAAGCCTCCGAAACGGGTATTGATTACTTCACCGACGTGCCGGAAATCTTCCATGCCGAAGAAGGGAAATGGCGTATTGCGCCTTACTACCATCTGTTTGGCAGCGATGAAATGTCACAGCGCTCTCCGATTTTCCAGAGCCGGATGGCCGAACCTTACATCAAGCTTAACCCCGCAGATGCTGCAAAACTGGGCGTAAATGCGGGAAGCCTGATTTCGTTTAGCTATGAAGGCCAATCACTGAGTCTGCCGCTGCAACTTTCTGAAGGTCTGGCGGCAGGGCAGGTCGGTCTACCAATGGGTATGCCTGGCATTGCCCCGGTACTGGCGGGTGCGCGTCTTGAAAATCTCCAGGAGGCTGGCCAATGAGTTGGTTAACACCGGATGTTATTGACATTCTGCTGAGCATTCTCAAAGCGGTGGTTATCCTGCTGGTCGTGGTGACATGTGGTGCGTTCATGAGTTTTGGTGAGCGCCGTTTGCTGGGTTTGTTCCAGAACCGTTACGGACCTAACCGCGTTGGCTGGGGCGGCTCGCTCCAGCTCGTCGCAGACATGATCAAGATGTTCTTTAAAGAAGACTGGACTCCGCGCTTTGCGGACCGCGTCATCTTTACCCTGGCGCCGATGATTGCCTTCACCTCGATGCTGCTGGCCTTTGCGATTGTGCCGGTCAGCCCGAGCTGGGTGGTTGCCGACCTGAACATCGGTATTTTGTTCTTCCTGATGCTGGCGGGGCTTGCGGTTTACGCCGTGCTGTTCGCAGGCTGGTCAAGTAACAACAAATACTCACTGTTAGGTGCGATGCGTGCTTCTGCACAAACGCTGAGCTACGAAGTGTTCCTCGGTCTGTCTCTGATGGGCGTTGTTGCGCAGGCGGGTTCGTTCAACATGGGCGATATCGTTGATAACCAAGCGAATCTGTGGAACGTGATTCCGCAGTTCTTCGGCTTTATTACCTTCGCTATCGCAGGTGTGGCAGTGTGTCACCGTCACCCATTTGACCAACCCGAAGCTGAGCAAGAGCTGGCTGATGGCTACCACATCGAATATTCCGGCATGAAATTCGGCCTGTTCTTCGTGGGTGAGTACATCGGTATCGTCACCGTTTCAGCCATGATCGTGACCCTGTTCTTTGGTGGTTGGCATGGCCCGTGGTTACCGCCGTTCATCTGGTTCGCGCTGAAAACCGCGTTCTTCATGATGATGTTCATTTTGATCCGTGCATCGTTACCTCGTCCGCGTTATGACCAGGTGATGTCCTTCGGCTGGAAAATTTGCTTGCCGTTGACACTGGTCAATTTGCTGGTGACCGCTGCGGTCATTCTCTATCAGGCACCATAAGGGGTGAAAAAACCATGACATTGAAAGAGTTAGTGGTTGGTTTCGGCACCCAGGTACGCAGTATCTGGATGATTGGTCT
>DATERH010000237.1:0-5118 GCA_035271785.1 Buttiauxella sp. | reverse complement strand
ATTTTAAGCTGCAGGAAGCACATGAATCCTCGTAATGAGCGTGGTATGTTGTCCGCCTTTGTACAGTTTAAGGATGGGTTCAGGCATGGCAAAACTGCGGGTGGGTATCGTGTTTGGTGGCAAGTCAGCAGAACACGAAGTGTCGCTGCAGTCGGCGAAAAATATAGTCGACGCCATTGATAAATCAAAGTTTGAAGTGGTGTTACTGGGAATTGATAAACAAGGCCAGTGGCACATCAATGATGCGTCCAACTATCTGTTAAACGCAGAAAACCCGGCATTGATCGCCCTGAATCGCTCAGGAACAAATGTTGCCGTAGTGCCAGGCCAAACAAAGAACCAGCTAATTGAATCCTCCTCCGCGCAGTTTTTAACCCCAGTAGATGTCATTTTCCCGATCGTTCATGGAACGCTTGGAGAAGATGGATCTCTGCAAGGGATGTTGCGTATGGCTAACTTACCGTTTGTCGGTTCCGGAGTGTTGGGTTCCGCCGTGAGTATGGATAAAGACGTGACCAAACGTCTGTTGCGTGATGCCGGGCTGAACGTTGCTCCGTTTATTACGCTTACCCGTGCCAACCGTAACAAAATCAGCTTTGCCGAAATCGAAGCCAAACTCGGCTTGCCGCTGTTTATTAAACCTGCGAATCAAGGTTCATCTGTCGGCGTCAGTAAAGTCAATTCCGCTGAGCAATACGAAACGGCTGTAGCATTAGCCTTTGAGTTTGATAGTAAAGTCGTAGTTGAAACGGGTATTAAAGGCCGTGAAATTGAATGTGCCGTGTTGGGTAACGATGAACCGCAAGCCAGCACCTGCGGTGAAGTGGTCGTCAACAGTGATTTCTACTCTTACGACACTAAATATATCGATGATAAAGGCGCGCAAGTTGTGGTGCCTGCGGTGATCGCGGCAGATATTAACGATAAAATCCGTGAAATTGCGGTACGAGCTTATCAGACACTGGAGTGCAGCGGGATGGCGCGGGTGGATGTGTTCCTGACCGAGGATAATGAAGTTATTATCAATGAGATCAATACGCTGCCAGGTTTTACAAATATCAGCATGTATCCAAAACTCTGGCAAGCAAGCGGCTTAAATTATCAAACGCTGATTACTCGTTTGATTGAACTGGCTCTTGAGCGCCACCAGCAAGATAGCGCGCTGAAAAGTTCAATTACGGTTTAAGCCCTACTCTTTTGCCGTCGCCGGTTCTTCAGGTTCCGGACGGCGGCGAATGATAAATCCAGCCAACCAGAAACAAATCACCCACGTCACCAGACCTACCGCATAATTCTGCCAGCCTTCGGTTTTAAATCCCAGCAAGCCAATCACACCATTCAAAATAAAGATCATGCCAATTGCTACGGCGTAATAGTGCCAGTCACGGCGCATTTTTAAAGACAATGTTTTCGCAGACATGGTGCAACCCGTCAGACCAAAAAAGAAGACTTATTGTGACATAGCCGACGGCGATAAACCGCACGTTAATGCGGACCAAACAGGATAAGGTTACGAAAATTTCACCTAAGTTAGGAATATGTGATCCGTGGCAGGTTTTCACAAACCAGGATTATTCCGCCCCAAAATTACCAACAATCTGATATTGACAAACAGTATGACCTGCCAAAATCAGCGCAATTGAAGTATCAGGCTGGGCCTGAACCACTTTACAATTACATGGGAGGTCGTGATGGCTGATTTGAGTTTGTCGAAACAGGTTGTTCCCGTAATAACCACGGTTTCAACAACGAAAATAGAGGGATCTACCCGAAGTAATTTGGCTTACGCTGCGTTCATTTTGCTCTGCTTTTGGGTCGGTACCCAGATCCTGAGCTTGATGGTTCACGCTCCAGGCGTACTTGAACACCTTGCCCAGGGTAACGATGCAACGCGTCCGCATATTGAGATGGGATTTGCGGTAAGCACTGTTTTTGGGCTGGTGCCGTTTCTTGCTGGATGCGTACTACTCGGTGCAGTTTGCCTGGCAAGTAAACTCCACCATCGCTATCATTTTTAATCCTATTTAGGCGGATGACACTTCGTTTATCCGCCCCACGGACTCCGTTTCCATGATTTAGCGTTTCATACACGCCGCACGTCGCTCATCCACTCGCTTCGCAAACCACGCAGTCGTCAAATTACGGGTGATTTTCGGACTCTCAAGCGTAATACCTGGCAACATCTCTCGTGGCAACTTCTTACCGGCTTTCTTCTCCGCTATCGCATAAACCTGCTGATATAAATCGGTTTTCTCAAAGTCGATGCTGTCACCTTTTTGCAACGCGCGATGAATCTGGCTTTCACTCATATCAAGCTGGTTTGCCAACTTCCTGACGGCCAGTTCGGTGCTACCTGGTTTTTCCGTGTTGTACAAAATTAAGTCGCCATCCAGCGCCAGTTTTACACCGGTTGCCTTGCTGACCGCACTTTGAAATGCGGCATTGCGGCTGGCGTACCAGCCGGCGTTGAAATCAGCAAAACGGTAGAGGGGTTGAGTGTAATTCGCTGGGTAATTTAGCAAATGGTAGGTGCCAAACCATAAGCCACCACGTCGTGTGAAGACCTCCTGACGAACGACTCCTTCCATTTTCCATGGGTAACCGCTGGTGTGCTGTTCTGCAAAGGCGATACTTACCTGCATCGGGCCGCCAGTATGAACCGGGTTCAGATTGCCGAACAACTTCTGCCCCATCGGCACCATATCGATGAAATCATCAAAAATCGCGCTCAGCTGCCCTTCCGTTTTCACGTTATCCAGCCGGTCACTGTAACTTTTGCCATTTGGCGAGTTGATTAACAACGCGGTATGAACCAAAAACACCGGGATATGCATTTTTTCAGCGCGACGGTCGATCTCCTTCCAGGCGATTTTACTCAAATTTGGTACTGCGGGATCGGCAACCAGATTGGATTCTTGCTGCGCTACAGCCAATACAGAGCAGATATTTTCTTCGCTTGGCGCAATATTCTGGCTTTTAAAGGTGGTCGCTAAATCCTTCGCCCAGTTGTTACGGTCTTTTACGTTGGCAGGGATTTTCTGCTTCACCACAGTTTCGACATCTACCGGTTTTGCCGTTTCCGAAACTGAAGGTGATGTTTTTGTCGTACACCCCGCCAAAACAAAAAGTGCGCCCAGGCTCAGTGTGAAAAGTCCATGTTGTCTGTTTAAAGTGAATGTGGTCATAACGTTCCGTTGTGATTGTTTTTATTGGGCTCTTGAAACAATAACAGTTCCTTGCCCAAGCGTTTATCGGAGTTTGACTGATTGTTGAGGACAAATTCGAACGCTGACATAAAGTGCGCTCTTCTTGACACAAACTTGACAATTGCTTGCCTGGTCAGTAATTTCATATGTAATTACTGACTAGGCAAGTATCATGAAAAAAAATCCGGGTATTATCGATAATAAATTTCATCTCGGTTTGCTTATCCACCTCGTAAACCAGTTTAAAGACCAGCTTATCAGCCAGTATTTCTCTGGTATGGATATCACCGCAGCTCAATTTAAAGTGCTGATTAATATCTATAAAGGCGTTACAAGCCCGGTTGAGATAAGTAAATCTCTGGTGATGGATGCTGGGGCTATGAGCCGCATGGTTGACCGCATGGTCAAGCGCGAACTCATCGTTCGTCACCCTAATCCACAAGATAAACGCCAAGTGATTCTGGCACTTACAGACAAAGGTCAGTTGATTTGTGACCGTTTTCAGAATGAAGCGCTCGCCTCAATTATCAGCGATCTCACCGCACGCCTGACGCAGGATGAATCTCAACTACTGGTGACATTAATGAATAAAATGCTGCCGGACCACATCACTGCGCCACATCGTTAACACTGCATAAAGGCCAAAAGATGGAAACGACTTCAGAAGAACACGTTCAGCGATCCAGTAAGCGCAAACGTAACTTTATTATTTTTATCCTAATTCTTGTGCTGGCAGCTGCTGGCAGTCTTACGTGGTATTTCTTGTACGCTCGCTTTTATGAGTCAACAGATGATGCCTATGTGAACGGTAATCAGGTCGCGCTGACTCCACAAATCAGCGGTACAGTGACTCAGGTTACCGCAGACGAAGGGGATTTTGTCGAAAAAGGTCAGCCGCTGGTGTTGCTTGACCCCAGCGATACCAGGATAGCGCTTCAGCAAGCAGAAGCTAGCCTTGCAAACACCGTTCGCCAGGTCCGCGGGTTATACAGCACGGCAGATAATTACCTTGCGCAGGTTGCCGCCAAACAGGTCGCCCTGCAAACAGCAAAAAATGACTACGCACGTCGCCAGAAAATATTCTCAACCGGTGCGATTGCGGCTGAAGATCTCTCGCATTATCGCGATGCCGTCACCCGCGCACAGAGCGATTTGGCTTCCGCGCAACAAGCATTGCGTACTAATTTGGCAATGGTTGATGACACAGTTATTGATAGCCATCCGGAAATCAAAGCTGCGGTTGCAACACTTCGTCAGCGTTATCTGGATAACTCGCGTACCACCATTGTTGCACCGGTGAGTGGCTATGTTGCTAAACGCGCCGTGCAGTTGGGGATGCGTGTGAACTCGGGTACTACGCTGCTGGCGATTGTGCCGCTCAATGAGGTTTGGGTCGATGCCAACTTTAAAGAAAGCCAGATGAACACCATGCGCCTGGGGCAGAAAGTGACGCTCAGTGCCGACCTCTACGGCGACGATGTCGAGTACCAGGGCACCATTGAAAGTCTGGGTATCGGTACTGGCAGTGCGTTTTCTCTGCTCCCTGCACAAAATGCCAGTGGTAACTGGATAAAGATCGTTCAACGCTTACCCGTGCGTATCACGCTCGACCCGCACGATATGCAGAAACATCCACTGCGTATTGGCCTGTCGATGAATGCACGTGTGGATATTCGTAATGAAGACGGTCACCTGCTGCCACAAAAAACGGTTAGCTCGCCTCGCTTCACCACCGATGTCTATCAAGATTCTCTGGAAGCCGCAGACAAGCTGGTAGCCAAAATCCTTCATGACAACAGCAATGCGGTAGCTTCAGGCACCCATTAAGAGAGACGTTATGCAAGATAAGGCGGCGTATACGCCACCCAGTCTGCTACTTGCGACGCTCGCGCTGTCGCTGGCAACTTTCATG
>DATERH010000236.1:0-4071 GCA_035271785.1 Buttiauxella sp. | reverse complement strand
GGTGGGATAAATCGGATTAAAAATTATTAACATCTGTTGAACGGGTAGAATTGTTGTCTGTGAATGCGAATCCAGCAATTACAGATTTTTATCTTCCCATTATGTTTTTTGGTTTAATTATGAATTTATGATGGGGATCTGCTTTTCATTTAACAAAATCACTCATTGCAATATTTACTGGAATAACACTCGTGATATTTCATTCATTATTTTTAGCTTTTTTTGCGAGACAGCGCACATTTGAGCATTCTCTTAATCGCAGTGTGAAATAACGTAATTGAGCAAACCCCAGGGAAAATACAGGATGGTTAAAGAATCTCTTACTTGCTATACCCAAAATATTTCCAGGTGCAGGAAGGCAGCAAACGAGTGAATCCCGATGAGCTTACTTGAGTAAGTGATTCGGGTGAGCGAGAGCAGCTAACACATCTGCAACTTGAAAGATGACGGGTATATTCCCCCTGATGACGGAGTCAATTATGCAAGCCTATTTCGACCAACTTGAACGTGTACGTTTTGAAGGCCCTAAAACCGTTAACCCACTGGCATTTCGTCACTACAATCCAGAAGAAATCGTGCTGGGCAAACGCATGGAAGAACACCTGCGCTTTGCCGCTTGTTACTGGCATAACTTCTGCTGGAACGGTGCAGATATGTTTGGTGCCGGTTCTTTTGAGCGTCCGTGGCAGCAAGCAGGCGACGCACTAGGTTTGGCAAAACTGAAAGCTGATGTTGCCTTCGAATTCTTCCACAAACTGAATGTTCCGTATTACTGCTTCCACGATGTGGACGTCTCACCAGAAGGCGCGTCACTGAAAGAGTACCTGAATAACTTCGCGAAAATGACCGAAGTACTGGCTCAAAAGCAGCAGGAAAGCGGCGTGAAATTGTTGTGGGGTACCGCCAACTGCTTTACCAACCCTCGTTATGGTGCGGGTGCCGCGACCAGTCCAGATCCAGAAGTCTTCTCCTGGGCGGCAACACAAGTCGTTACCGCGATGAATGCGACTCACCAGTTGGGTGGAGAAAACTATGTGCTGTGGGGTGGCCGTGAAGGCTACGAATCACTGCTCAATACCGATTTGCGTCAGGAGCGTGAGCAAATTGGCCGCTTCTTGCAGATGGTGGTTGAGCACAAACACAAAATTGGTTTCCGCGGCACGCTGCTCATCGAGCCTAAACCGCAAGAGCCGACCAAGCATCAGTATGATTACGATGTTGCTACAGTCTACGGTTTCCTGAAGCAGTTTGGCCTGGAAAAAGAGATCAAAGTAAACATTGAAGCGAACCACGCGACACTCGCGGGTCACTCGTTCCATCACGAAATCGCCAGCGCCATTGCGTTAGGTATTTTCGGTTCTGTCGATGCCAACCGTGGCGACCCGCAATTGGGTTGGGATACAGACCAGTTCCCGAACAGTGTGGAAGAAAACTCGCTGGTGATGTACGAAATTCTGAAAGCAGGTGGTTTCACCACTGGCGGTCTGAACTTTGACGCCAAAGTACGTCGTCAAAGCACCGATAAGTATGACCTGTTCTATGGTCACATTGGTGCCATGGATGTGATGGCGCTGTCGCTGAAAATTGCCGCACGCATGATTGAAGATGGCGAGCTGGATAAGCGTGTTGCGAAGCGTTATGCCGGTTGGAATGGTGAACTTGGCCAGCAAATTCTGAAAGGGCAAATGTCACTTTCACAAATTGCGCAGTACGCTGAACAACATAACCTGAATCCACAGCATCAGAGCGGGCGTCAGGAATTACTGGAAAACCTGGTGAATCATTATCTGTTCGATAAATAAGTTTAAGCCGTGGAATTGAAGTGCAACCTGCAGCGAATGCCCTAAATAATTCGAGTTGCAGGTAGGTGGCAAAGGCTCGAATCCCCAGGAGCTTACATAAGTAAGTGACTGGGGTGAGATCCTGCAGCCAACCCCCTCTGCAACTTGAAGTATGACGGGCGTATAAATAGGAGTCGGTATGTACATTGGAATCGATCTGGGCACATCGGGTGTTAAAGCGATTTTGCTCGGAGAGCAAGGCGAGGTGCTGGCAACGTGCACTGAAACGCTGACTGTGTCACGTCCGCATCCGTTATGGTCAGAGCAAGATCCAGAGCACTGGTGGCAAGCAACAGACCGTGCAATGAAAGCACTCGGCAAACAGCATCCTCTTAAGGATGTGAAAGCGCTGGGGATTGCTGGGCAGATGCATGGTGCAACACTGCTCGATAGCCAGCAGAACGTTTTACGCCCAGCGATTTTATGGAATGACGGTCGCTGTGCAGAAGAGTGCGCTTTGCTGGAAGCTAGCGTACCCGACTCACGCGAAATTACCGGCAACTTGATGATGCCGGGCTTTACCGCACCAAAACTGTTGTGGGTACAACGCCATGAGCCTGAGGTTTTCGCAAAAATCGATAAAGTCCTGTTACCGAAGGATTACCTGCGACTGCGTATGAGCGGCGTTTTTGCCAGCGATATGTCCGATGCCGCAGGCACCATGTGGCTGGATGTCGCAAAGCGAGACTGGAGCGACAAAATGCTTGATGCGTGCCAGTTGAGCCGCCAGCAAATGCCGGATTTATTCGAAGGCTGTGAAATGACTGGCACGTTGAAAGCAGACGTTGCTCAGGCATGGAATATGCCCGCAGTGCCGGTTGTTGCAGGCGGTGGCGATAATGCCGCTGGGGCTGTCGGTGTCGGCATGATGGATATTGGGCAAGCGATGTTATCGCTTGGTACCTCGGGAGTTTACTTCGCGGTTAGTGATGGTTTTCGCAGTAAACCGGAAAGTGCCGTCCACAGCTTCTGTCACGCGTTGCCCAACCGCTGGCATCTCATGTCAGTGATGCTCAGCGCCGCATCGTGTCTCGATTGGGCAGCAAAATTGACCGGTCTGGGTAGCGTTCCTGCACTGCTGGCCGCCGCTGAAAACTCTAATCAAGATGCAGGCGATGTCTGGTTCTTGCCGTATCTGTCTGGTGAGCGCACTCCGCACAATAACCCGCAGGCAAAAGGTGTTTTCTTTGGCCTGACACACCAGCATGGGCCAGCAGAACTCGCTCGTGCGGTGCTGGAGGGTGTGGGTTATGCCCTGGCAGATGGTATGGATGTCGTACATTCCTGCGGCGTAACACCACAAAGTGTCACGCTAATTGGTGGCGGTGCGCGTAGCCCGTACTGGCGGCAGATGCTGGCAGATATCAGTGGGCAAACGCTGGATTATCGCACCGGAGGGGATGTCGGCCCGGCACTTGGTGCGGCACGTCTGGCACAAATCGCGATGTCACCACATAAGTCACTACATGACCTGCTTCCGCAGTTATCGCTTGAGCAACAACATAAGCCTGACATGGCTCGCCATGAGCAATATAAAACGCGTCGTAAAGTGTTTAACCAGATTTATCAGCAGCTATTGCCGTTGATGTCGTGAGTTTTCTGATGCCGTGAGTTTAAAGCAATGAAGGCGTGTATCTGCGCCTTCATCTTTTAAACAGCAACCGTAAACCTAACCAACCGCAGTTAAAACAAGTACTCATGTACTTACTACATACGGCCTTTATTGATTACTTCAATAGTGCTGGCTACTACGTTTTCAAGCGATTGGTTAATATCCACCACCAGAACATCCGCTTCGTCAGACTTAGGCTCTTGCAGCGTTTCAAACTGAGTCACCAACATCTGCGTTTTAAAGAAGTGGCCTTTACGCGCTTTCAGGCGGTTTTCAATTACCTCGAAATCGCCTTTCATGTAGATGAAGGACAGATTCGGGTTACCGTCACGTAATTGGTCGCGATAGACTTTTTTCAGCGCGGAACAAACGATCAGGGAGACTTTGTTGGTGCGCTGCATGGCGAATGCCGCATCGTTTAATGCTTGCAGCCACGGCTTGCGATCTTCATCGTTGAGCGGCTCACCAGAAGCCATTTTCATGATATTGCAACGTGGGTGCAGGAAGTCGCCGTCAAGAAACGCCGCATTGAGTTGGTGTGCAACTTCACTTGCAACAGCAGATTTACCGCTGCCAGAGACGCCCATCAGGACGTAAATATGGTGGTCATGGTTAGTA
>DATERH010000235.1:0-8618 GCA_035271785.1 Buttiauxella sp. | reverse complement strand
CACTGACAGCAACGACATGAGCACGCAAATGGCGAAATTGTTTGCCGCCGCGGGCCAGGAAGTGCCAGAAGTGAAGTACATCTTCGAGCTGAACCCGGATCACGGTCTGGTTAAACGCGTTGCGGATACTCAGGATGAAGCACAGTTCGGTGAATGGGTCGAATTACTGCTCGACCAGGCGCTGTTAGCTGAACGTGGCACTTTGGAAGATCCAAACCAGTTCATTCGCCGTATGAATCAGTTGCTCGCCTCGTAACCCTTATGGCGGATAGCGCATTTGCCTATCCGCCATCGTCATCCCCCTGTTTTTCTCTTTATGGCGCCTTCTCGCGCTTGGCTTTCTTGAGGTGAATACGCCTTTAATGGTAAGGTCATCGCTTCAAGTCTAAATACACAAAAATCCAAACGAATGGGGAATTACGCAATGCGTATTATTCTGCTTGGCGCTCCGGGCGCAGGTAAAGGAACTCAGGCTCAGTTCATCATGGAGAAATACGGCATTCCGCAAATCTCCACCGGTGACATGCTGCGCGCCGCAGTAAAATCTGGCTCTGAGCTGGGTAAACAAGCAAAAGACATCATGGATGCCGGTAAACTGGTGACGGATGAACTGGTTATCGCACTGGTGAAAGAACGTATTACCCAGGAAGATTGCCGTAACGGTTTCCTGCTTGATGGCTTCCCTCGCACCATTCCACAAGCTGATGCCATGAAAGAAGCGGGCATCAATGTGGACGTGGTTCTGGAATTCGCTGTACCGGACGAATTGATTGTTGAACGTATTGTAGGTCGCCGTGTACACGCGCCATCTGGCCGCGTTTACCACGTCACTTTCAATCCACCAAAGGTGGAAGGCAAAGACGACGCGACTGGCGAAGAGCTGACTACTCGTAAAGATGATCAGGAAGAAACCGTGCGTAAGCGCCTGGTGGAATACCATCAGATGACTGCTCCGCTGATCTCTTACTACAGCAAAGAAGCGGCAGCGGGTAACACCAAATACACGAAAATCGACGGCACCCGTAAAGTGACTGAAGTTAGCGCAGAGCTGGCAAAAATCCTCGGCTAATTCACTGCTGATATAAAAATACCAGGACATGTTCCTGGTATTTTTTTGCCCTAATTTTACCCTTTCGCTGTAATCGGTTCTCCTGTGTCACTTTTACGATACAATTATCAGCAATTTGTTGATAAGGAGTGGAAATGAATCAGGAAAAAGTGGGTATTTTACTGGCAAACCTTGGTACACCTGATGCCCCCACTCCGGCGGCGGTAAAACGCTACTTGCGCCAGTTTCTTAGCGACAGACGCGTCGTTGATACCCCGCGTTTGATCTGGTGGCCGCTGCTGCGCGGCGTGATTTTGCCGCTACGATCCTCACGTGTGGCAAAGCTGTATCAGTCTGTCTGGATGGACGAAGGTTCACCGCTGCTGGTGTATAGTCGTCGTCAGCAAGCTGCACTTGCCGCGCAATTACCGGGGACGCCCGTTGCACTGGGTATGAGCTATGGCTCGCCGTCATTGAAAAGTGCCGTGGATGAACTTTTATCCCACAACGTCGACCACATCGTCGTGCTGCCTCTGTATCCACAATTTTCATGCTCCACCGTCGCCGCAGTCTGGGATGAATTAGGCCGTATTTTTGCCAACTACCGTTCGCTGCCGTCGATTTCCCTGATTCGTGACTATGCCGATGACACCTCCTACATCAATGCGCTGGTGGCCTCGGTCAAACACTCTTTCGCTCAGCATGGCGAGCCGGATGTTTTGCTGCTTTCCTATCACGGGATCCCGCAGCGTTTTGCCAACGAAGGTGATGATTACCCGCAGCGCTGCCGCGATACCACGCGAGAGCTGCTTTCTGCCCTCGAACTGCCACCAGAAAAAGTGATGATGACCTATCAGTCACGTTTTGGTCGTGAACCATGGTTGATGCCTTATACCGACGAAACGCTGAAAATGCTGGCGGAAAAGGGCGTAAAACATATTCAGGTGATGTGCCCGGGCTTCTCAGCCGATTGCCTCGAAACTTTAGAGGAGATGGCGGTGCAAAACCGTGAAGTGTTCCTCGAGGCGGGTGGCACCAAATATGAGTATATACCTGCTCTTAATGATGACCCGGCGCACATCGCAATGATGATGAGCCTGGTGGAAAAATATCGCTGATCCCGCTTATGGCCGTTAATGTGCTACCATTTCCGGCCTGATTAGCAAACTCCGAACAACATCATGAAATTTCCCGGCAAACGAAAATCCAAACACTACTTCCCGGTTAGCGCGCGCGATCCCTTACTGCAACAGGTTCAGCCTGAAAATGAAACTGGCACCTCCTGGATTGTCGGCATCGACCAGACGCTGGTGGATATTGAAGCCAAAGTGGATGACGAGTTTGTTCATCGTTTCGGTTTGAGCTTCGGCCATTCTCTGGTGATTGAAGACGATGTGGCCGAAGCGCTGTATCAGGAACTGGTGCAAAAAGATCTGATCACTCACCAGTTTGCCGGTGGTACCATTGGCAATACGATGCACAACTATTCGGTTTTAGCGGATGACCGTTCCGTATTGCTGGGCGTAATGTGCAGCAATATCGAAATTGGTAGCTACGCGTATCGCTACCTGTGCAATACCTCCAGTCGTACTGACCTCAATTACCTGCAAGGTGTGAACGGGGCGATTGGTCGCTGCTTTACGCTGATTGGCGAGCAGGGCGAACGGACTTTTGCGATAAGCCCGGGCCACATGAACCAGCTTCGTGCCGACAGCATTCCTGAAGAGGTGATTGCCGGCGCGTCTGCATTGGTGTTGACCTCATATTTGGTGCGTTGCAAAGATGGCGAGCCAATGCCGGAAGCGACCATGCAGGCTATCGCTTACGCGAAAAAGTACAACGTACCGGTGGTGCTAACGCTGGGCACCAAATACGTTATCGCCGAAAACCCAGAGTGGTGGCAGGCCTTCCTGAAGGAACATGTCTCGATTCTGGCGATGAACGAAGAAGAAGGGCTGGCGCTGACGGGTGAAAACGACCCGCTGCTGGCGGCGGATAAAGCGCTGGATTGGGTTGATTTGGTGCTGTGCACCGCCGGGCCGGTTGGCTTATATATGGCGGGTTTTACGGAAGAATCGTCGAAACGCACCACGCAGCATCCGCTGCTGCCGGGCGCGATTGCCGAATTTAACCAATACGAATTTAGTCGCGCCATGCGCCACAAAGATTGCCAGAACCCGCTGCGTATTTTCTCGCACATTGCGCCGTACATGGGCGGGCCTGAGAAAATCATGAACACCAATGGCGCGGGCGATGGCGCACTGGCGGCACTATTGCACGATATTACGGCGAACAATTATCACCGTTCCAACGTGCCGAACTCCAGCAAACACCAGTACACCTGGCTGACCTATTCGTCATTGGCGCAGGTGTGTAAATATGCGAACCGTGTGAGTTATCAGGTACTGAATCAGCATTCTCCGCGCCTGACGCGTGGTTTGCCAGAGCGCGAAGATAGCCTCGAAGAGTCGTATTGGGAGCGCTAAAACTTTGGTACAGCAATGATCAGAAGGCTGGTAAGCAAAACTTACCAGCCTTTTTTACACGCTAGTGCCGGTAAAACAGATTTTACACGCTAGTGCCGGTAAAACAGATTTTACACGCTAGCACCGGTAAAATTGATTTTACACGCTAGTGCCGGTAAAATTGATTTTACACGCTAGTGCCGGTAACAGGGGTAAATCGCCAAATGAAAATTACTTCTCCAGAACAGTTAGCCATTTTCCTGAAGGACACTCGCAAACAGGAAAAGCAAACGCAGGAAATGTTGGCTGCGAAAGTCGGTTTACGGCAGGATACGATCTCAAAATTCGAAAAAAGCCCTGCTAAAACGCAAATCGAAACGCTGTTTAAAATTCTATCTTCCATGAATATGGAGCTTCATATTGAGCCGAAGACAGCACAAGGTCGTGCTGAGACATGGAAAGAGGAGTGGTAGATGAAAAGTTTATCGGTGTTTATGAATGGATACCTGGTTGGGAAGTTGAGGCAGGAGGAGAACGGCGCGAATTTTTTTCAGTATGACTGATAGCTGGCTAAAAACTAGCGGCGCTCGTCCAATATCACTTTCCATGCCGCTGCGAGCGACAGAATATCTGGGTGAAGTTGTTTTTAACTTTTTTGATAATTTGTTACCTGATAGCCGCGAAATCCGCGAGCGGATTGCGAGCCGCTATCAGGCGAATTCGATTCAACCATTTGATTTATTATATGAAATTGGCAGGGATTGCGTAGGTGCATTAATACTACAACCGCCAGAAGAGGCTATTCAGAATATAGAAAAAATAGATGGCGAGGTACTTGATGGAGAAGAACTCGACAGCATTCTGACTGGCTATTTGAGTCACTCCCGTTACCTTCAACAAGAAATGCGTGATTTTCGTATTTCAATTGCGGGGGCACAAGAGAAGACGGCGTTACTTCGCTATCAGGATTGCTGGCAATTACCAAAAGGTATTACACCGACTACCCATATATTCAAATTGCCTGTTGGAGAAATCCAGGGGCATAGCTTTACCTTGGATCTTCGTGATAGCGTCGAAAATGAATGGCTCAGTATGTTATTGGCGAGACTATACGGGTTGGAGGTCGCAGATTGTGACATCGTGACAACCCAGAATACTAAGGCGTTAGTGGTAAAACGCTTTGATCGTCGTTTTGTTGGTCAAAATAGCTGGATTGCCCGTTTGCCGCAGGAAGATATTTGCCAGGCGCTAGGGATTCCATCAACCAAAAAATATGAAAGCGACGGCGGTCCCGGGATTTCTGTGATTATGAAGTTTTTATTGGGTTCCGATCATGCTGAAAAAGATCGCGATAACTTTATGCGTAGCCATATTCTTTTCTGGTTATTGGCTGCGAGTGATGGCCACGCAAAAAACTATTCCGTCTCGATTATGCCGGGTGGGGGTTACTACCTAACGCCGCTATACGACATTATGTCCTGTTATCCACTTATTGGTGGCCGTGGTCTTGCGAAGCAGGATATCAAAATGGCGATGGCTCTGGCTTCAACAGGGAAAGGAAAAAAATACGAATGGAATATGATCTTTCCACGCCATTTCCTGGCAACAGCTAAAAAGTGTGGTTTTAGCGAGTCCCGAATGGCGGAGCTGATTGAGGAGTTTTACCTAAAGACACCGGAAGTGCTCAAGCAGGCAAGAGAATTGCTTCCTGAAACATTCCCTGAGCATATTAGTGATGCAATCTTTAATGGTGTGGAAAACGCAGCCCATCGCCTTGCGCAATTAAATTAGAGTGGGTTAGACCCACTCTAATTACAATTCCCATGACTATTTACTGAGTGGTCGAACCTTCCAACATCCCCAGCATCGTATTCGCAATCTCACGCTCACCCATCACCACCTGATTGGCGCCACGCTCGGTAATGTAATCCACTTCATCGTCATAATGTGCGCGGGCAATTATCTCGATATCCGGGTATTTCGTGCGTGCAGTCGCGACAATTTCCCCCGCCTCGTAACCATTCGGAATGGTCAACAACAACCAACGAGCGCAATCAAGATGAGCGAGATTCATGATCTCTTCATTGGCTGCATTTCCCAACACCGCACGGATCCCGCGTTCGCGCAACTCATCAACCCGGCTGCGGGACGTCTCAATCACCACTAGCGGAATCCCCTGAGCTATTAATTTCTCACCCAGCAGGCTCCCTACGCGCCCAAAGCCAACCAGCAGGGCGTGATTACAAATATCCACCGGGATCTGCTTCTCGTCCTCGATGACTTCTTCCAGGGTTTGCTCCTCCAGGGTTTCGGTTTTTGCGAGATAGCGCTCAAGCACTGCAAACAATATTGGATTGAGCATAATCGACAAAATCGCACCGGCCAGCACCAGGTTTTGTCCTGCCTGCGGTAACAAATTCAGCGCCATTCCCAGACCCGCAAGGATAAAGGCGAACTCACCAATCTGCGCAAGGCTTGTGGCGATGGTTAACGCAGTACGTTGTGAGTGACCAAACAGGCGCACCAGGAAGAAGGCGGCCACTGATTTACCAAAGATGATGATAGCAACGGTGCCCAGCACCGCGAGCGGCTCCTGAATCAGAATCATCGGGTCGAACAACATGCCGACTGAGACAAAAAACAGTACCGCGAAAGCATCGCGCAACGGCAGCGTGTCATGGGCGGCACGATGGCTCAGTTCCGATTCATTGAGCACCATTCCGGCAAAGAATGCACCCAGCGCAAATGACACATCAAACAGCTCGACGGCACCAAAGGCGATACCAAGTGCCAGTGCCAGAACCGCCAGCGTAAACAGCTCGCGTGAACCTGTAGCGGCACTGCGCGCCAGAATCCACGGAACCAGACGGCGGCCAACAATTAGCATAATCGCGATAAACGCCACCACTTTGCCGATGGTCAGCCCCATATCCAGCGCCAGAGTCGCAAAGCCGACGTCGCCTTGTTCCTGCATTCCCGCCACAGCAGGCAGCAGAACCAGCGTTAACACCATCACCAGATCTTCAACAATCAGCCAGCCAATGGCGATTTGCCCACGCTGGCTGTCAATTAATTGCCGTTCTTCAAGTGCTCGCAGCAACACCACGGTACTGGCGGTGGAAAGACACAGGCCGAACACGATGCCGGTCATCAGCGACCAGCCCATCAGCGATGAAAGCGCCATTCCCAATAACGTCGCCACACCAATCTGGGCGATAGCGCCGGGGATGGCGATGGCCTTTACCGCCATCAAATCCTTTAAGGAGAAATGCAAACCGACACCAAACATCAGCAAGATAACGCCCAGTTCAGCCAATTCCGGTGCAAGTTTGGTATCCGCAACAAAACCTGGCGTAAAAGGCCCGGCTAAAACCCCAGCTAATAAGTAACCCACCAACGGCGATATTCGCAGTTTGTGGGCGAGCATACCGAGTAAAAAGGCCAAAACAAGGCCTCCGACAATGGTGGTGATAAGCGGGGTGGCGTGATGCATTCCGTCTCCTTTCGTGGGTAATCAGTTCCAGTACTCTATTTTTAGTTTATGACAATTTTTTAATCGACGTGGGGGTTAAATAAGTGAATTTATAAGAAAAAGCGCATTTAGATAAAAGTGGGTGCAGGAAGGGGTTTTAACAAGGTTAATATCAAAAAGACATTGAGAAACGTGCGGGAAGTGCAGGGCCAGAGGAACTCTCTGGCCCGTATAACTATGACTTATGGCGATAGTCAGGCAGGAATATGGTCAATATGCCGAGGAGTGGTAGGAAAGCGCATATTTTGTAGACTAACTCGATACTTGAATGGTCGGCTATCAAGCCGAGTACTGCAGCGCCCAGGCCGCCCATCCCAAAGGCGAAACCGAAGAACAACCCGGACACCATACCGATACGTCCTGGCATCAACTCTTGCGCATAAACCAGAATCGCGGAAAACGCAGAGGCCAGAATAAAGCCGATAATTACGGTCAAGATCCCAGTCCAGTACAGTGAAGCGTAAGGCAGGAGAAGGGTGAATGGCGCAACGCCGAGAATTGACCCCCAGATAACGTATTTACGGCCAATCTTATCGCCCACCGGCCCGCCAATTACCGTACCTGCGGCCACAGCAAATAAAAAGGCGAACAGGTGGAACTGGGCGTTTTGCACAGATAAACCGAATTTGTGCATCAGATAGAAGGTGTAATAACTGCTGAGACTCGCCATATAAAAATACTTGGAGAAAATCAGCACCAGCAAAACGGCCACCGCCTGAATCACTTGTTTGCGTGGTAGGGGGTTAACCACAGGTGCGGCTGTTTTGCCTTTGGTCATGCGATGTTGAGCGGCATACCAGCGGCTAATCTGCAGCAAGACGATAATCGCCAACAGTGCAGCCAGCACAAACCAGCCGACATTGCCTTTACCATAAGGTGCAATAATCAGTGCCGCCAGCAACGGGCCTAATGAGCTACCAAAGTTACCGCCAACCTGGAACAGTGACTGAGCAAGACCATGGCGACCACCGGATGCCATACGCGCCACACGGGAAGATTCCGGATGGAATACCGAAGAACCTGTGCCCACGAGTGCTGCTGCCAATAACACCATCGGAAAACTCCCCGCCAATGCCAGAATGACTAACCCGCAAAGAGTGAAGCACATACCAATCGGTAATGACCATGGCATCGGGTATTTATCTGTGTAATATCCAACCACTGGCTGAAGCAGTGATGATGTGACCTGGAAGGTCAGCGTTATCATCCCTATCTGGACAAAACTCAGCGAGAACTCACTCTGTAAAAGTGGATAGAGCGCCAGAATGAGTGACTGAATCATATCGTTGAGCAAATGAGAAAGGCTGATTGCTCCAAGAATTCCGAACGCAGTGCGAGCCTTCTTGGGCTCCGACGACGCGAGAGTTTGTTCCGAGATTGCCATAAGTACCTGTAATTATTGAATTGATTGTTTTTAGCTCAGTTCACTGATGGAACCGTTGGAAATCATTACCCAGCTAACATACCTTCTGGATAGTTCTGAAGAAAGTCACAATCATGAAAAGTTATTTGCCTATACTCGTCATACTTCAAGTGACAGGGGCGTTGGCCGCACTCCTTCACCCCAGTCACT
>DATERH010000234.1:0-10300 GCA_035271785.1 Buttiauxella sp. | reverse complement strand
TGCAAACAGGAAAAAAAACGCTTCGCCACCATCACCGCGTATGACTACAGCTTCGCCAAACTCTTTGCCGAAGAGGGTATCAACGTCATGCTGGTCGGAGATTCGTTAGGGATGACGGTACAAGGACATGATTCCACCCTCCCGGTCACGGTTGAGGATATCGCTTACCATACCCGCGCCGTGCGCCGCGGCGCGCCGGCCTGCCTGCTGCTTTCCGATCTGCCGTTTATGGCCTACGCCACGCCAGAGCAGGCATTCGAAAACGCGGCGGCAGTGATGCGCGCCGGGGCCAATATGGTCAAAATCGAAGGCGGCGCCTGGCTGGTTGAGACGGTGAAAATGCTCACCGAACGCGCCGTGCCGGTGTGCGGCCATTTGGGCCTGACGCCGCAGTCTGTGAACATCTTTGGCGGGTACAAGGTGCAGGGTCGCGGAGATGCCGCCCAGACGCTGTTTGATGATGCCCTGGCGCTGGAAGCCGCAGGCGCGCAGCTGCTGGTGCTGGAGTGCGTCCCGGTTGAACTGGCGAAACGCATCACCGACGCGCTGTCGATTCCGGTGATTGGCATTGGTGCTGGCAACGTGACCAACGGCCAGATTCTGGTGATGCACGACGCCTTTGGCATCACCGGCGGGCATATCCCGAAGTTTGCCAAAAATTTCCTCACTGAAGCGGGCGACATGCGCGCCGCGGTCAGGCAGTATATTGCCGACGTTGAATCCGGTGTTTACCCGGGTGAAGAACACAGTTTCCATTAAGGAGTCTCGTTGTGCTAATCATTGAAACCCTGCCGCTGCTTCGTCAGCATATTCGTCGCGCGCGTCAGGAAGGTAAACGTATCGCACTGGTCCCGACCATGGGCAACCTGCATGACGGCCATATGAAGCTGGTCGACGAAGCGAAAGCCCGTGCGGATATCGTGGTGGTCAGTATCTTCGTTAACCCAATGCAGTTTGACCGCGCCGACGATCTGGCACGCTATCCTCGCACCCTGCAGGAAGATTGCGAGAAGCTCAAAAAACGCCATGCGGATATTGTCTTCTCTCCGGCGCCGGCGGATGTGTATCCTCAGGGTACAGGCGAGGCAACCTACGTTGACGTACCGGGCATCTCTACCATGCTCGAAGGCGCCAGCCGTCCGGGTCATTTCCGCGGCGTGTCGACCATCGTCAGCAAGCTCTTTAACCTGGTGCAGCCAGACGTTGCCTGTTTCGGTGAGAAAGATTTCCAGCAACTGGCGCTGATCCGCAAGATGGTCGCGGATATGGGTTACGATATCGAGATTGTCGGCGTACCGATTGTGCGTGCGAAAGACGGCCTGGCGCTCAGCTCCCGCAACGGCTACCTGACCGCTGACCAGCGCAAAATCGCGCCAGGCTTAAGCAAGGTGATGAACACTATGGCGGAACAGCTGCTGGCGAAAGAGCTAAATGCAGAAGAAATCGTCGCCCTTGCAGAGCAGACCCTGAACGACAAAGGCTTCCGCGCTGACGATATTCAAATCCGCGATGCTGATACCCTGCTTGAACTGACAGAGACCAGTAAACGCGCGGTGATTCTGGTGGCGGCATGGCTCGGTCAGGCTCGCCTAATCGACAATAAAGTGGTTGAGCTGGTGTAGTTCTTCACCCTTGATAATTAAAGGTAAACGTAATGATTCGCAAAATGCTGCAAGGTAAACTTCACCGTGTGAAAGTCACCCAAGCCGACCTGCACTATGAAGGCTCCTGCGCCATCGACCAGGATTTTCTCGACGCGGCGGGAATTCTTGAAAACGAAGCGATTGATATCTGGAATGTGAACAACGGTAAACGCTTCTCAACCTACGCGATTGCTGCCGAGCGCGGGTCTAAAATCATTTCCGTTAACGGCGCGGCTGCGCACTGCGCGGACGTGGGCGACATCGTCATTATCGCCAGCTTTGTCATGATGTCTGACGAAGAAGCGCGTCGCTGGCAGCCGAAGGTGGCTTATTTCGACGGCGACAACGACATGAAACGCACCGCGAAGGCGATTCCGGTTCAGGTGGCGTAAGCGTATCTAAGATATAATTAAATTACCCGGAGAGCACTTCGGGTAATGAATTCATAATTCCAGTAAATAAATAAAACACATTAATATAAATTTATTATTGTTATATCTCCAATCTCTATTCACGTCATACTTCACCTATAACTCATAATTATCAGCAACCTATAAATACATTTTTTAACTAAAAAATCGTTTAAGTAATTCTAATGGCAAATGACTTTCCATCGCCATCCCCCCTCAATTAGAATCCTTTTCCCGAAACATTAGTTCGGAACAAACATAGGCTTTGCGTATGTTTAATTTCTAGCATTTAATATGGATATAAAAAATGTCTTTTAATAAATTAGGTCTGGCAACTGTAGTAGCAATGGTTCTGAGCGCTGGTTCTGCAATGGCGGCTGATCCAATTCCTTCAGATACAGGTACCATTACTTTCCACGGTATGGTTTCTAACAACACCTGTAAAGTATCCCTGGATCAGAAAATTGACCAGGACGGTAACGATTTCGACGTTAACCTGGATACCGTATTTGTAAAAGATTTCGCTACTGCACTGAGCACCGACAGCACCCTGGGCGAGAAGAAATTCTCCCTGACGCTGACCGGCTGTGATTCTGCTACCGTTTCTCAGGCATCTGCTCAGTTCGATTCATGGGCGGGTTCTTCTTCCACTTCCGGCGGCCTGCTGGTTCCACCAACAAACACCCAGGGCGCTGCGAAAAACGTCAACCTGGTTCTGTCAAACGATGGCAACTCTGCTACCGATCAGATCAAACTTGATCAGACCAACAACACCCAGAAAGCCACTATTGATACCAATGGCGCAGGCGCACTGTACTACCGTGTAGCTTACACCCAGGGTCAGGGCTGGGACGCAAACAGCAACCCAGTAACTGCGGGTGTTGTTCAGGCTCAAGCTGCTTTCACAATGATCTACGAATAATTCTAAAAACGTAGTTCAAGAGTACTATTCATCCCCTGACATTCGTCGGGGGATTATTTGATATCATTCCAACAGGAAGTGGAAAAATGTTAAGCACATCATTTTATAAGGGATTAAAAGTAGCCTGCCTTACTGCTGCTGTTTTTGCATCATTTCAGGCAAGTGCGGATATCGTTATTTCGGGTACGCGTATTGTTTATCAGCAATCGCAGAAAGATGTCATTGTTTCTTTAGATAACCGTGGTAAAAAACCGTTATTGGTACAGTCATGGCTCGATGATGGCCGTGATGATACTAACCCACAAGAATTAAAATTACCGTTTATTATCACTCCACCTGTATCCAGAATTGATCCGCAAAAAGGTCAATCCGTTCGTATTTCTTATCTGGGCGGTTCATTGCCTAAAGATCGAGAATCCTTATTCTGGTTCAATGTGCTTGAAATCCCACCAAAATCAAAAGTAAAAGACGGTGAAAGCCCAAACCAGCTTCAGTTAGCATTCCGCACGCGTATTAAACTCTTCTTCCGTCCTGACGGCCTGAAAGGTACGCCAGGAGATGCCGCAGCCAAAGTAACATGGTCGCAGCAAAAACAAGGCAGTACGGTTAACCTTATCGCCCGCAATGATTCACCTTATAACGTTTCAATTTCGAACGTCACATTGAAATCCGCAGGCAAAGTATACCAGGTTGATCATAAATCAATTTTACCTTTTAGCACTCAAGCCATGCAGATAAAAGGCCTCAGCAATACGACTGCGGGTTCTGTTGCTTACGACACGATTAACGACAATGGCGGCTCTGATAATTTCGAAGCCAAAGTTAATTAATCAACACAACACCGCCACATTATAAAAATAAAACGTTTGAATGCTGATAAGCATTTGAGCGGCGACTTGTCTGGATGAAGCATGTTATTTCAACGTTCACTCTTATGCCTCGCTATCTGTGCAGCATTACCGCTGCACGCCAGCGAGAATGGAAAAAATAATGTAGACACCGCTTCCGAATCAGAATCGGCCATTGAATTTAATGACCAGTTCCTTATCGATAATGGCGGAGGTATCAACGTTGAGCGTTACGCTTACGGCAACCCGGTATTGCCGGGCACCTACCGTGTAAAAGTGAATTTGAATGGCAATTCAAAATCCACGGTTGAGATGACATTCATTGATAATAAAACGCCACGCGCCTCAGCATGTCTGACAAAACTCATCTTGTCTCAATCAGGTATAGATACCAGCAAATTAGGCGATGACGTCAAGAAGGATGACGCGGCCTGTGTGGATATTAAGAAATATTATCCTGGTGCATCTGAGCATTTTGACAGCGGTAAGCAGGAAATGGATCTCGATTTCCCACAGATCTATGTGCTTAAACTCCCTGCGGGGTATGTCGATCCCTCTTTATGGGATGACGGCGTTACCGCTGGATTGCTCTCATACGATCTCAATACCTGGCACAGCGAATCTAACGGAACAAACTCGGATACTGCCTATGCAGGGCTGCGCTATGGCCTGAACATGGGTGCGTGGCGTTTACGTTCTCGCGGCAGCATGAACTGGGACAGCGATAACGGTTCGCACTATTCAAGCCAGGATATCTATCTTCAGCGAGACATTACACCGCTTAACGCACAGATGGTTTTGGGTGATTCCTACACCCGCGGCGATATCTTTGACTCGGTGAGCCTGCGTGGTGCGCGGATGTTTAACGATGACCGCATGCTCCCACAAGGTGCTACTGGTTATGCGCCCGTGATTCGCGGCGTGGCAAACAGCAACGCTAAAGTTAGCGTAATGCAAAGCGGTAACAAGATTTATGAAACGACCGTTCCACCAGGTGCTTTTGAGATCAATGACCTCAGTACGACAGGCTATGGCAATGATTTGATTGTTACCGTTGAAGAAGCAGATGGTAGCAAACGGACGTTTACCGTTCCGTTCTCTTCGGTCACGCAAATGCTCCGCCCGGGTTCCAGCCGGTGGGATGTCGGTTTAGGCGAGCTGGATGATGATTCACTGCATGACAAACCAAAAGTCGGTTATGCAACCTATGCGTATGGCCTGAATAATACCTTTACCGGCTACGTTGGCGCGCAATATACAGATATGGATTTCTATGCCGGCCTGCTTGGCCTGGCAATGAACACCCGTATTGGTGCATTTGCATTCGACGTGACGCAGTCCTATGCCGACATCGATGGGCTCGACACGCTTAAAGGACAGAGTTACCGGCTGACCTACAGCAAAATGTTGGAAGCGACAAACACCTCCCTGAACGTGGCAGCCTATCGCTTCTCAACGGAGGATTACCTTAGCCTGAATGATGCCGCCTCTTTGCAGGACAGTATCCATCATCAGGAATACGGTAACCGTTCCTATGACAGCAATGCGCAACTGTATGCTGACTATCAGCGTACAAAAAACCAGGTTCAGGTCAGTCTTAACCAGCCGTTAAATGTAAGCGGTGAGGAATACGGTTCTCTCTATATTAGCGGCACCTGGGAGGATTACTGGAACGATAGCAGTTCAACTTCTGACTACAGCGTGGGCTACAACAATAGCTTCGCTTACGGCAGCTATAGCGTTTCACTCCAGCGTACCTATAACGAATCGGGTGAGAAGGATGACAGCGTATACGTAAACCTCAGCGTCCCGTTCAGCGTTTTTGATAAAGACCATACGCAGTCAGGCGGGTTTAACAACGTTAACATGAGCCTGCGCTCTGATTTGAAAGGCGGTACCAGTTTCAACTCTACGGCGAGCGGTAACACCAAAAACAGTGACGTCAGTTACTCCGTCAGCGCCTCTTCAAGTGGCGGAAATTACGGCAATCTCAACCAGATCAGCGGTTTTAGCTCATGGAACAGTCCTTACGGCCCGCTCGGCGTCTCGGCGTCCTTTGGTGATGACAACAGTAAGCAATATTCCGCGAGCTACAACGGTGGAATGGTTGTTCACTCAGGTGGCGTTGTATTTACGCCAGGCAGTATCGGCGAAACGGATTCACTGGCGCTGGTGAAAGCGAGTGGCGCGACAGGGGCTCGCCTGGGTTATGGCCAGAGCCGTATTGATAGCTCCGGGTACGGCATTATGCCGTATATGTCTGCCTACAGAGAAAACCGGGTTTCAATTGATATCAGCACCCTCGAAGCGGATGTCGAAATTAAAAACACAAGCGCAGTTGCTGTGCCGCGTAATGGCTCCGTTGTATTAGTGAATTTTGAAACGGACGAAGGCCGTTCGCTTGTTCTGGAATTACAACGTTCTGATAAGGGCTTTATTCCGCTGGGCGCAGATGTGCTGAACGAGAAGAATGAACCAATTGGAACAGTAGGACAAGCCGGGCAAGCGTATGTACGCGGTGTGGAAGATAAAGGTGTCCTGCGGGTGGTATGGGGCAGCGATAGTACCAGTTCTTGTACCGTACATTATCAGATCCCAGCGAATGCGAAAAAAGCGGGTCTCACAACCCTTCTGAGTAATCAGCAGTGCCAAATGTAATGATATTTACAACAGGGAATTACACCCATGGGAAATAATATGAAGAAACAACGTTGCGGTTATTCATTAATCGCATTAGCAATGTTAGCGATGACAGGATCTGCTGCAGCAACCGATCTGAATGTTAATTTCACGGCCAATATTCGCGAAACCACCTGTGATATGAAGCTGGTTGGCGGTGAAGGTTCAGATACCCAGCAAACGCTGACTATCGGTACTAACGGTCAGGTGCGTTTAGATGATGTCAAAGCCGGTACGGCAAATGCCACTTTCAAAATCGTGATGGTTGAATGCCCGGCGTCGCTGGCCTCATTGAAAACAACCGTAATGGGAAAACAATCGGGTTATTTGCCATCAGGGATTATTAACCAGGCAGCACCAGGCGCTGCAGATTACGCTTCAGTCGAAATCGCCAGAGCGAGTACACCTGAAGCCCCATTTGTCGTTAACTCTAAAGAGGATGCAGAGCGCCTGGTCTGGAGCCCAACAGAACTCCAGAATAAGGAAGTTGCTCTGATGGCCACCTTACGTGAAACCCAACCAAACAAAATGACAATTGGCGATTTTCAAGCCGTGGCGACTTTTGAATTCAGCTACGAATGATTGGTGCAGGAAAACGGAGCAACATTATGAAAATGAAATCAACTTTTATCGCCCTATCCGTTTCTGCCCTTCTGTTCTCTGGAATGGCAAGTGCAGCAATTACGGGTACCAGCAGTGTCGAACTGACGATTAAATCAAAAATTGTATCAGGCACGTGTACAGCAAAAGTGCTTAACGATGCAGGTACTGCGTCTACTGAAATTGCGTTTGGTGACGTCTATAAATCCGATCTGGTGAACAAAAGTCGCGTCGAGCCGCTGAAAATCAACTTCACTAACTGCTCTGGGGTTACCAAGGCAACGGTATCCGCTGCGAAAGGGGCTGGCGGGGAATGTAGTGGTACAAATAAAACGGGTGACTCTTTCTCCGGCGGCTTAGCAACCGGTTTTGAAATCTGGTCAGGCGTTGTCGACACCGGCGTTTTGATGAGTTGCAACACCCCTCCGGCAGATCAGGAAGTGACCATTACTGACGGCAAGGGCGAGCTCCCGATGAACTCACGAATCGTCATTGGCCAAGGCCAAACCATTGCTGATGTTGGCGCAGGAGCCGTTACCGCACCGGTAACCTTTACTGTCACCTACCCATAATTCCAGGAACCATCATGCAACAATCACCGTTTACATTATACCAGCCCGGTCTTGTGTTGCTTATGGCTCTGGCTGGCAGCATCCTGCCTGGCGTAAGCCAGGCAGGCTCTGGGCTCGACGTCAATCTTACGGCCAATATTGTTAATAGCACCTGTAAGTTAAGCCTTGAGAATGGCGGAGAGATCTATCTCCCCAACGTGATGCGGAATTGGTTTTATAACGCTGATGGCAGCGATCGCTATACGGCTACCGATGATGCAGGCGGCACCCCTTTTAAGATCCATGTTGATGATTGCTATGGAGACAGCAGCACCGCTAAAAAGCTGAATTTTAGCTTCTCGCCACAATCAGGATTTTGGCCGGGGCAAAGCCAGGTATTTAAAAGTGAAGAGACTGCTGCAGGGGCAGCCAAAAATGTTGGCGTCGTCCTTTTCTCTGAGAAATATAAAACGAATGTGTTAAACAACGACGGTACGTCAAAAGTCATTTATGACGTAAGCGACCAGGGTACTGCATTTTTAACGGATTATCAGTTCTATGCCCGGTATCAGAACACTGGCGTAGTGGCTGGCGGTATCGTCACCAGTAAAGTACGGGTTGACGTCACTTACGAATAATAACCAGAACAGGAAAAGGATGAGAATGTTCAACGCGTTACGAAAAAACTTCACTTTTAAAGGCCCAATGGCGTTTGCCATGGCGAGCTTGTTGTTATCCCTTAGCCAGGCAGGCTGGGCAGGGGAGTGCCGAATGAACGATGGGAATGGCGGCACCACTACCCTGATCAACTCCGAGTATTCGGGCGGAACCATCCGCCTTCCACCACCGGGAAACTACATCAGCGCCCTTTTTAACGTTAACCTCACACCGGGCATCCAGGCCCAGTGTGGTATAGGAGACGATGGCTATGACCTCATGTCGCAAACAGACCCGTCCGTGTTCGTGGGGAGCCATTATGGCGAGGCCATGTTTGAAACGAATATTCCCGGCATTCATTATTCCGTGAGGGTCCACACTGCCGAAAGCGATGGTGGCATGGGAGCCTATTTCGGAACGAATACCACTGGCTGGGCCATGATTTCTCATTCCGATAAATCTGACCCCTGGGATAAAAAATGGATTAATACCTCAGTTCATATTTATATTGATGATGGTTATCAAGGCAACCCGAATAAAGAAACCTTCATCAAACCCAAACCAGGGACTTTGGGAAAAATGTCGATTGGCGATCCAAATGACACTAACAACCGGCCATGGACATTTATGGTCAATGAGAACTCATTCCAGATCCCTATCGTTCTTCCTACCTGCGACATTGCCATGCTTTCGGATGGGACTAACGATGTTGACCTGGGAGAATATTATGTTTCAGACATCAAAAACAATCGGATCAAGGATGTCCCGTTTTCCATTCGTCTTGATAACTGCACCAGCGTGGCAAACGTCACAACCAAGCTGACAACGACAAAATTAACCGGAACTAACAATGACCTTCTTGGTAACACATTGTCGTCCGGAGCTGAGGGGGCTGGCGTAAGAATAATGTATAACGGGACGTCCCAGCTTATGCCGAATAATCCTAACTCAACCTATGTCGTAACCGACTACTCCACGCCGGTTTCAAAGCAAATTGATTATGTTGCCCAGCTGGTAGCCAATGGCAGCACGGTGAAACCGGGATCGTTTAAAGCCACTGGCGTGTTCACCCTCTCTTACGATTGATCCCTACCCCTGCGGCTGATTACTGATCAGCCGCGACATCGTCTCCAGCGAATCCGTTCTTAATATATACAAGCGCTTCAGCAAGAACGGGTTATCTCCCGGCTTCACCTTCCCTTTCATCGTCGTCACCGCCAGATGAAAACCGGCATCGTTCGCCGCCTTTATCGCTTTATTGTCATAGCCGCCAAACGGATACGAAAGGTAAAGCACGCGCGGGTTAAACTGCGCCAGCGCACGTCGTGAGCGTTCAAAATCAAACAGGGTCACGTGGTAGCTGCGGCTCAGTAAGATAGGGTGTTTATACCCATCAACTCGATGCAGGAAGTGCGTGTGGGACTGGATATCAAACACATCCTGAATGCCCTTAATCTCATGAACGCTCATAAACTGCAGCGATTTCGGGTCCCACTTCTGCGCATGGCCTTTAATACGTGACGATATGATAAACGCCGTCGCGTTAAAGCCATACTCTTTCAGAATGGGGTAGGCGTAGCGGCTTACCGATTTCAGGCCATCATCAAAGGTGATCACCACCGCCTTCGCGGGCAGGTTCATCTTGTTACGCACGTATCCTTCCAGCTGATACATCGTCAGCGTGGCATAGCCTTGATCGCGTAGCCAGGCCATCTGGTTGTTGAACGCGCGTACGCTGGTCGTCGTGGATGTATGACGAAAACGCGTGTTCTCCTCATCACGCAAAATGTGATGGTAAGTCAGGACCGGAAGGCCGTTATCTTCCTGTGCATCCAGACTACTGACCCATGCCAGACGGTTGCCGATGCGGATCTGGAACCAGGTCTGGTTAAGGCGGTCTTTCAACTTACTGAGGATGGGATACCGGAGGTTGGGGCTCATGGTACCGAAGGGCGCGCTCCCGCTATTGGGGGCGTTATACACCGGCGTG
>DATERH010000233.1:0-5409 GCA_035271785.1 Buttiauxella sp. | reverse complement strand
GCAAAACTTTAAGTTGATGCTGCAGTCTGCTCAGCACATTGCTGATGAAGTCGGTGGGGTTGTGTTAGACGACCAACGCCGCATGATGACACCGCAAAAAATGCGTGAATATCAGGATCGCATCCGCGAAGTGGTAGAAGCAAACGCAAGCCACTGATACCCATCCTGAACATGTTTCCCCCTAAACCCCCGCATGTCGGGGGTTTTTTATATTGATGGTGCGATATGGACACAATCGAACAACAAATTACTCAACTGCGAACCACGCTTCGCCATCATGAATATCTCTATCATGTGCTTGATAACCCCGAAATCCCGGATGCGGAATACGACCGCCTGATGGGGGAATTGCGCGCTCTCGAGCAAGCGCATCCTGATCTCATCACCCCTGATTCTCCCACGCAGCGTGTGGGTGCCGCACCGCTCAGCGAATTTACCCAGGTTCGCCATGAAGTGCCGATGCTGTCACTGGATAATGCCTTTGACGAGACAAGCTATCTGGCGTTTAACAAGCGTGTGCAGGACCGCCTGAAAAGCACTGAAGCCGTCACGTTTTGTTGCGAGCTAAAACTGGACGGCCTGGCGGTGAGCCTGCTCTATGAAGATGGCGTGCTGATTCGTGCCGCCACGCGCGGCGACGGTACAACAGGCGAAAATATTACGGCCAACGTGCGTACTATCCGCTCCATTCCGCTTAAATTGCGCGGCGAGAATATCCCCCGCCGCCTGGAAGTGCGCGGTGAAGTGTTCCTGCCACTGGCGGGTTTTGAAAAAATTAATGAAGAAGCGCGACGTACTGGCGGGAAAATTTTTGCCAACCCGCGTAACGCGGCGGCAGGATCGTTACGCCAACTTGATCCGCGTATTACCGCCAAACGCCCGTTAACATTCTTCTGCTATGGCGTTGGCCTGCTTGAAGGCGGTCAATTACCTGCCAGCCACCATGCTCGTTTGCAGCAGTTTAAAGAGTGGGGACTGCCGGTTAGTGACCGCATTCGTCTGTGTAACACAGCAGAAGACGTGCTGGCGTTTTATCACCAGGTTGAGGCCGATCGCCCAACATTAGGTTTTGATATCGACGGTGTGGTTATCAAAGTGGATTCGCTTGCACTGCAAGAAACACTCGGCTTTGTCGCGCGTGCTCCGCGCTGGGCAGTGGCGTTTAAATTCCCGGCTCAGGAACAGATGACGTTTGTTCGTGATGTCGAGTTCCAGGTCGGACGCACTGGCGCAATTACCCCAGTTGCACGACTTGAACCTGTTCAGGTTGCAGGTGTGCTAGTCAGCAATGCGACGCTGCATAATGCCGATGAAATTGAGCGTTTGGGCTTAAGAATTGGCGACCGCGTGGTGATACGTCGTGCAGGTGACGTTATCCCGCAGGTTGTCGGTGTGGTGGAATCTGAACGTCCAGAGAACACCACCGAGATTATCTTCCCAACGCACTGCCCAGTTTGCGGCTCTGACGTTGAGCGTGTGGAAGGCGAAGCGGTAACGCGTTGTACTGGCGGCCTCATTTGCGGCGCTCAACGCAAAGAAGCCCTCAAACACTTTGTCTCACGCCGTGCGCTGGATGTTGACGGTATGGGTGACAAGATAATCGACCAGCTGGTTGAGAAAGAGTATGTCCACACGCCAGCCGATCTCTTTACGCTCACGCCTGGTAAACTCACTGGGCTTGATCGCATGGGGCCGAAATCCGCGCAAAATGTGGTTGATGCACTGGAAAAAGCGAAAGAAACCACCTTTGCTCGTTTCTTGTACGCACTGGGTATTCGTGAAGTGGGCGAAGCGACCGCAGCAGGTTTAGCGGCGCATTTTGGCACGTTGGATTCCCTTTGCGCCGCGAATATCGAAGAACTGCAAAAAGTCCCAGATGTCGGCATTGTGGTTGCTACCCACACCTTTAACTTCTTTGCCGAAGAGAGCAACCGTGAAGTTATCCGCCAATTGACAGAAGAGGCGGGTGTTCACTGGCCGGCTCCCGTTATTATTAAAGCTGAAGAAATCGACAGCCCATTTGCCGGTAAAACGGTAGTACTGACAGGCTCGCTCAGCATTATGTCACGTGATGATGCCAAAGCGCGCCTGGTTGCGCTGGGGGCTAAAGTCGCCGGTAGCGTGTCGAAGAAAACGGATCTGGTGATTGCGGGTGAAGCCGCAGGTTCAAAGCTTGTCAAAGCTCAGGAGCTAGGCATTGATGTAATTGATGAAGCTGAAATGATTCGCTTGTTGGGTGAATGAGATGGATAAAGAACAGCTTATTGAGATAGCCAATACTGTGATGCCGTTCGGTAAGTACAAAGGCCGCGTGCTGATCGATGTGCCGGAAGAGTATCTGCTGTGGTTTGCACGCAAAGATGAGTTTCCACAAGGCCATCTGGGTGAGTTGATGAGGCTCACCTTGCTGATTAAAACCGAAGGGTTGGAGGGGTTAGTTAAGCCCCTCAAACGACATTAATATAGCCGTCATACTTCAAGCTGCATGTGCGTTAGTTTTCCTCAGTCACCTCAGTCACCTCAGTCACCCCAGTCACCCCAGTTACTTGAGTAAGTAACTGGGGATTCACTGTGCCACCATCTTCCTGCAACTCGAATTATTTTGGGTATATATCACTATGCATTGTCGGTGGCGGCTTTAGTCGCCACCTGAGTCTCTTTCTGGTAACGCTTTGCCAGCACTGCACAAATCATCAGCTGCAACTGGTGGAAGATCATCAGTGGTAGCACCATCATCCCGACGGTTGCGACCGGGAACAGTATGTTCGCCATCGGAATACCGTTCGCCAGGCTCTTTTTTGAACCACAGAACACGATTGTAATTTCATCTGCCTTACTAAAGCCCAGGCGTCTGGCGACAAACATATTGATGCTAATGACCATCGCCAGTAATACCAGACTCACCACCACGATAAACAACAGTGAACCTAATCCGACTTTGTGCCAAATCCCATTCGTGACTGCCTCGCTAAACGCCGTGTAGATAACCAATAGAATTGACGTCTGGTCAGTTTTACCAATCCATTTTTTATGGTGAGCAACCCAATCACCAATCCATGGGCGCGAAAGATGGCCAGCGACAAATGGCACCAGTAACTGCAACATAATACTGCCGACTTGTTGCAGGCTAGCGCTTGCGCCATGGACGTGCATCACCATGCCGACTAACAGCGGTGAGAGAAAAATACCGAGCAGGCTTGAAGCGGAAGCCGCGCACACGGCGGCGGCAATATTCCCTCCGGCAAGAGAGGTGAAAGCAATAGCCGACTGCACGGTGGCCGGTAGGATACAAAGATACAAAAAGCCGGTGTAAATTTCAGGACTGACGTTGACCGGTGCCCACCAGGCAAACAAAACCCCCAGCACAGGGAAGAGCACAAAGGTGCTGCACATCACCCAAAGGTGCAACCGCCAGTGGCTGCTCCCGGCAATGATCGCTTCACGAGAAAGTTTGGCGCCATGCATAAAGAAAAGCAGCGCAATCGCAGCTGTGGTTAGCCCTTCAAAGAAGCCAACAAAACTACCTTGAGCAGGGAAAAAAGAGGCCAGCAGTACGGTAAAAATCAGTGTCAGCGTGAAAGGGTCGAGCACGCGAAAGAGTTTCATCTTCATTCCTCAAACTGTTGTGGGGCTATTGTGCTTTCATTGTTTTTAGAAATAAAATTGATTTATTGAATGAATTGATGAATTAAATAGATGAATTATTCTCTGCGTCAGTTAAAAGTCTTCGTCGCCGTGGCTCATGCAGGTAGTTTTAGCCGGGCAGGGGAGCAAATTGGCTTAAGCCAATCAGCGGTCAGCCACAGCGTGAAAGAGCTTGAAAGCGAAATAGGTGTAAAGCTACTGGATCGCACCACTCGGGAGGTCGTGCTGACGGAAGCGGGCCAACAATTGGCCGGGCGACTCGAACGATTGCTTGAAGAACTGACCAGTACATTATTGGATACGCGAAGCGTCGGCCATCAGCTAAGCGGTACGGTGCGTGTTGCTGCAAGTCAGACCATTTCCGCTCATTTAATGCCGCAATCTATTGCAGCGGCGGCACTGGAATATCCCGCTATCCGCTTCGTACTTCATGACCGCCCACAACAGTGGGTGCTGCAAAGTATCCGCCAGGGGGAGGTCGATTTTGGCATGGTTATCGACCCCATTCAGGCAAGCGATTTGGATTGTGAAGCGGTGCTGTCTGAACCCTTTTTATTGCTCTGCCGTAACGACCATCCGTTTGCGGCTCAGGCGCAGGTCCGCTGGCAGGCATTACAAGGGGCAAATTTGGTGTTGCAGGATTACGCCTCAGGAAGCCGCCCATTAATTGATGGTGCGCTAATGCGTCAGGGTATCGAGGCAAATATCGTGCAGCAGATTGGCCACCCAGCCACACTTTTTCCAATGGTGGAAGCGGGAATAGGCATTAGCATTCTCCCAGCACTAGCGTTGCCATTACCCCAAGATAGCTCGCTCGTTGTACGCCCGCTTGTTCCTGTCGTGGATCGGCAACTCATGTTGGTGCGTCGCAAGAATCGTTCACTTTCCCGCGCGGCAGAAGTTATCTGGCAGGTTGTGGGTCAACAGGCGCAGCAGCTAACCGCTGCTCGCCTGGGTGATCCACTCTTTGATAATGATTAGATGTAGATATCGATCTGGTTGGATTCAGACGGTTTATTCACACCTTCCACTTTTGCTTGCTCCTGCTTTTGCTGGGCTTGTTCTGCTTGCTGTTGCTGCAATTGTGCCAGTTGTGCCTGCAGTATCTTAATTTGCGCCTGAATTAACTCTTGCTGCTTTTGTTTTTCTTCGGTGGTGCCGCTGCCGTCAGCAATCTCTTTAGCTTGTTGTGTGAGTTTGGTGATTTGCTGTGAGATGCGACTGATTTGTGAAGCCAGGTTGTTACCCCCTGAACTTGCTGTTGACGCAGTACTGGTCTGCAAAGACGGGGTGGAGGCGGTAATTGTGTTGCTCATGTTGATCCCTTCATAGAATGAGTAGAATGGATATCGACCCAGCAGGGATTAATCTTGAGGATAAAAGCGGGCAACCTACTATTTCTGGGGGGCATGAGGAATCGCGCATAGCAAAAAGGCGCCTTTAGGGCGCCTTTCTACATTGGTGGGGCGTGCAGGATGACTCGTCTCATTCTGAGACTCGCCCTTCGGGTCGTCGCCGCAAGCGGTAACGCTGTTTCGCTGCGCTCAACTCGAACCTGCTGCAGGTTCAAATCCCGCCCGAATCGCGCATAGCAAAAAGGCGCCTTTAGGGCGCCTTTCTACATTGGTGGGGCGTGCAGGATTCGAACCTGCGACCAATTGATTAAAAGTCAACTGCTCTACCAACTGAGCTAACGCCCCGAATGGTGGGTGATGACGGGCTCGAACCGCCGACCCCCTCCGTGTAAAGGAGGTGCTCTACCAA
>DATERH010000232.1:0-10820 GCA_035271785.1 Buttiauxella sp. | reverse complement strand
AGTTCACACAGCGCTTGTTCAATAAGCGGTTGTTCATCAGGGATTAAGCGAGTTTCAATTTGAAAAGGGGTCGTTACGGTTTTTTCCAGCCATTCAACGAGGGCCGGAATGCCTTTATCTTGATAGACACCGCTTGAAGCGCGGTCAGAGATGGAAACTAAGCCAATGCGTAAGGTATTCATATCATTCCCGGGAAATCAGCAAACTTAACGGAATGATACACGGCGAAGGGAGTAGCAGACAGAGGTGAAACACTAAAAAGCGTGACCGGAATGCTCCGGCCACATCAATGATTACAGCAGATCGCCGATCATTTTTTCCAGTTTTTCCTGGTCGATTGCAAACTTACGAATGCCATCAGCCAGTTTATCAACTGCCATTGGATCCTGGTTGTGGCTCCACAGGAACTCGGATTCAGTCATACGCTCTGGACGTGCTTTAACGTCACCGGTGTAAGCCAATTTACGCTCAACCGCACCTTCGCTTTCAGCCAGCTCTTTGAGCAGAGCAGGAGCGATGGTCAGACGGTCACAACCCGCCAGCTCGATAATCTCGCCCAGGTTACGGAAGCTTGCGCCCATAACAACGGTTTCGTAACCGTGTTCTTTGTAGTACTGGTAGATTTCAGAAACAGAAACCACACCTGGGTCTTCCTGTGGTGCGTACTCTTTCTTATCAGTATTCGTTTTGTACCAATCGAGAATACGGCCTACGAACGGAGAAATCAGGAACACGCCTGCTTCTGCACAAGCACGTGCCTGGGCAAAGGAGAACAGCAGAGTCAGGTTACAGTTAATACCTTCTTTTTCCAGCTGCTCAGCAGCACGGATGCCCTGCCAGGTCGATGCCAGTTTGATCAGGATACGGTCATTGCTGATACCCGCATCGTTATACATTTTGATCAGACGTTTTGCTTTGGTGATGCTGGCGTCGGTGTCATAAGACAGACGAGCATCAACTTCAGTAGAAATGCGACCTGGGATCAGTTTCAGGATTTCCAGACCAATATTCACCGCCAGCTTGTCAGTTGCATCCACGACTTGTTGTGCATGAGAGCTGCTCTGCTCACGCGCCCAAACCACCGCATCATCAATCAGTTTGCGATATTCAGGAATTTGCGCTGCATTGAGGATCAAAGATGGGTTGGTGGTAGCATCTTGCGGTTGATACAGCTTCATTGCCGCAATATCCCCAGTGTCAGCAACTACTGTGGTTAGCTGACGCAGGGAGGTCAATTTATCCGTCATATAGTGTTTCTCGTTAGATGTAACTTGTTAGGGGGATGTAACCAGTCTGTCTTGATGATATCACGACGTAATTCAGGCGCAACCGCAGCGATACATCGATAGGAATTGAACGCGAAACTGATATATTCCGTGTATTATTTGCCTGCAATCTAATGGAACATGCGCGAAAACTGCGCATTAGTCGTGCACACAACGCATGCAAACGAGGGATGGTAATGGCAGATTTTTTCCTGTTTATCAATGAAATACTGTGGGGTTCTATCCTCATTTATTTATTAGTCGGAGCAGGTATTTGGTTCACGTGGCGATGTGGTTTTGTCCAATTCCGCTATCTGACTCAGCTGCGCAGCATCATTCTGACGGATAAAAACGAAGACTCTTCCGGACTTTCCTCATTTCAAGCTCTCTGTACCAGCCTTGCCGCACGTGTCGGCAGCGGCAACCTTTCAGGTGTCGCCATTGCGCTAACACTCGGTGGCCCTGGCGCTATTTTCTGGATGTGGGTGGTCGCTATGCTCGGAATGGCAACCTCTTTCGCCGAATGCACCCTCGCCCAACTGTACAAAACACGCGATAGCGAAGGCAATTACCGTGGTGGCCCCGCCTGGTATATGGAACGCGGGCTAGGAATGCGCTGGATGGGGGTAATGTTTTCCGTCTTCCTGATGATAGCCTTCGGATTGATTTTCAACGCAGTACAAGCCAACTCCATCGCCAGCGCAGTCAACCATGCTTTCGGGATCCCGAAAACCTGGATTGGTATCGCTCTCGTTATCTTAACAGCGGGCGTCATTTGGGGCGGAATGCGTGGCACTGCGCGTGTCTCCCAATGGTTGGTGCCGTTTATGGCGTTTATCTGGGTGTTAATGAGCCTGGTGGTCGTGGCAATGAACATCGAACGTTTGCCTGAAGTCGTTTCCCTGATATTCAGAAGCGCGTTTGGTTGGCAAGAAGCGGCATCCGGTGCCATCGGATTTACCATCAGTCAGGCCATCACCACGGGTTTTCAGCGCGGGATGTTTTCCAATGAAGCAGGAATGGGTTCTTCTCCAAATGCCGCAGCAGCTGCTGCAACCTGGCCTCCACATCCCGCCTCACAAGGGATAGTACAAATGTTTGGTGTGCTGCTCGATACCATGATCATCTGTACTGCCACCGCAGGAATTATCCTTTTCTCAGGGATTCTGGATACATCTAATCCAGAGATGAATGGTATTACGCTGGTACAACAGGCACTGAGCAGTGTAGTCGGTTCATGGGGAACAGGGTTTATCGCACTGATTGTGATGCTGTTTTCCTTTACGTCAATTATCGCCAACTATGCCTACGCAGAAAACAACCTTCTATTTTTGAAAGAAAAAAGCCCATTTTCCATCGTGTTATTCCGTTGCCTGGCACTGGTGATGGTGATGTTTGGTACTCTTTCACCGTTACCGATTGTCTGGCAGATGGCAGATGTCGCCATGGCGTTTATGGCAATCACTAATCTCACGGCGATTTTGTTGCTATCACCTATCGCACGCGACCTGAGTGCCGATTACCTGCGTCAGTTGCGTCTCGGTGTCACGCCAGTTTTCGACCCTAATCGTTTCCCAGAAATTAAAAGCCAGCTGGCTCCTGGTGTTTGGGACAATCCCAAACCACCTGAAGCCAAGCGTTAATCGCAACCATTGGCAGATACTTTCAGTAAATTTGCTACCATGTAGCCAAAATATGTCGAGTTACATCGCAGCGGCAAGGAACACAGATGCTCATTCTAATTTCACCTGCAAAAACTTTGGATTATCAAAGCGATCTTCCTACCGATCGTTTTACCCAACCAGAACTGTTGGATCATTCGCAGCAGTTGATTGCCGTGGCGCGCAAACTTAGCGCACCGCAAATTTCGTCTCTGATGCACATTAGCGACAAACTGGCGTCACTGAACGAAACCCGTTTTCACGAATGGCAGCCTGATTTCACCCCACAAAATGCGCGTCAGGCGATTCTGGCGTTCAAAGGCGATGTGTATACGGGATTACAAGCTGAAGAGTTTAGCGACGCAGATTTCGATTTCGCACAGCAACATTTGCGGATGCTCTCCGGTTTGTATGGCGTGTTGCGCCCGCTGGATTTGATGCAGCCATATCGTCTGGAAATGGGCATTAAGCTTGAGAACCCAAAGGGTAAAGATCTGTATCACTTCTGGGGCGACACTATCACCGAAAAACTGAACCAGGCGTTAGCGGCTCAGGGCGATAATATCGTGATTAATCTGGCGTCGGATGAGTATTACAAATCGGTAAAACCGAAAAAGCTCAGTGCTGAAATCATCAAGCCAGTCTTCCTTGATGAGAAGAATGGTAAATTCAAAGTGATAAGTTTCTATGCTAAGAAAGCGCGTGGTTTGATGAGTCGCTACATCATTGAAAATCGACTCACCCAACCTGAACAACTGACCCGTTTTAATACTGACGGATACTTCTTCGATGAAGCCACGTCGGGTAAAAATGAGTTAGTATTTAAGCGTCACGAACAGTAAAAGAAAACGCCAGCACAATGCTGGCGTTTTCTTTAGTGATTTTTGTATTGGCCGTAGTGATTGCCGTTGTCATGTTTATCTTTTTTATAATGGCCATTTTTCTTACCGCGATTATCATGCGGATGCCATCTATTATCACGCCACTCATAGTGGTCGTCCCACCAGCCACGGTCACGCCAGTGTTCACCGTCCCAGTAGTTACCGCCCCGGTCCTGCTCGCCAATTTGCAGTTTGACTGAAGGAATAAGCGTAATTTCAGACGCTTGCGCTGCCAGCGGAGTCACCACCAGAATCGATAAAGCCAACATTATTGATTTCAACATAAGTCACTCCTTACTACATTCACACCCGCTATGGGTCGTTAAGGAAAGCATATGCCGAACAACAGGGAGTTGTTATGCTGTGCAATCCTAATCTCAAAGCTTCCGCATTTTATGGGAATATCTACTCTTTCTCTCCTTATTTTCTGCACATTTCCTCCATGATTCAAACGTAAAAAAGCCACTCCGCGAGTTAATACCGTTAGTTTAAGAACGAGATATCCGGGCGACCACCGGGTTTGGCGCCCCTCCGGGAACCAAATCCCGGTGTTTCCCCTCATTCATTGACTTAAGTGAACGGTGTTAACTCCACGAGTGGCTTTATAGAGCACGAAATCTATTACGCTTTGCTCATCATTAATGCGCGCAGCGCGGCAAAATCAGCGGGCAGATTATGAGAAAGCAGCGGTAAATCAGCGCGCTCAGCCAGTTCTGCTGGCAGCGGGAGCGTTTCGCCAAGGATCTCTTCCACGCTTTCTTTAAACTTCGCTGGATGCGCAGTACCAAGGAACAAACCGTATTCACCAGGCTGGAGCTGATCACGTAACGCGCGATAAGCAATCGCTGCGTGCGGTTCAGAAACGTATCCCACCGCTTTCAGCTCTTGCATGGTGGTTTTAGTTGTTTCATCAGTCACCATCGCATAACCCAGGTCGGTCAAGCGCCAAATCTTACGACGGAATAGCTCTTCGACGCGCGGCCAGTTATTCGGCTGACTGACATCCATGGCGTTAGATAGCGTCGCAACGGTGGTTTTCGGTGCCCATTCGCCATCGGCTAAGAAACGTGGAACGGTGTCATTCGCGTTGGTTGCGGCAATAAAACGTTTGATTGGCAAGCCCAGGGATTTCGCCAACAGGCCGGCAGTTAAATCACCAAAGTTACCGCTTGGTACGGAAACCACCAGTTGATTGCGCGCCTCTTGAGGCAGCTGTGCAACGGCTTCAAAATAATAGCAAATTTGTGCCAGCAAACGGCTGATGTTAATCGAGTTCGCCGAGTTTAAACCCAGTGCCACTTTCAGCTCTTCATCGTCAAACGCTTGTTTTACCAGCGCCTGACAAGCATCGAAATCACCGTCAATAGCGACAGTTTCAATGTTACCACCCAGCGTACAGAACAGTTTTTCCTGCAGTGGACTGATTTTGCCGCGCGGATACAAGATAACGACACGCACGTTTTTCAGGCCGTAGAACGCATGAGCCACTGCCGCGCCAGTATCACCAGAAGTTGCAGTCAGGATCGTGACCGGCTTATCGCCACTGATATGGGTCAGCATCTGCGCCATAAAGCGCCCGCCAAAATCTTTGAATGCCAGTGTTGGGCCGTGGAACAGCTCAAGGCAGCCAATATCAGGTTCTACGCTTTTCACCGGAGCCGGGAAAGCAAAGGCCGCACGGACACGTTCTTCGAGAATTTCTTGCGGGATTTCATCACCGATGAAAGCAGACAGAATTTTGCTGCTGCGGGAGACAAAATCCATCTTCAACATTTCGTCGATTTCGGTCAGTTCAAATTCTGGTAAATCATGCGGGAAAAATAGCCCCTGCTGTTTACCCAGCCCCTGCACAATTGCCTGGGAAAAATTGACCTGCTCGTTATGATCTTTAAGGTTATACAGTTTCATGTGTTATCCCAGAACTCGTGCGCCCGCCGTATCCAGACGGCAAATATGTACAAAACCTTCCTGGTTCTGCAAATAATGTTGGCTAAGCCAGTCAGCCACGCGTTGTGCGGTATCAGTGTTATCGCACAACGCAAAAAGAGTTGGGCCGGAGCCCGAAATACCACTCGCCACAGCACCAATATCAGCGGCAGCCTGGCGTGCCTCGTTAAAGCGTGGCAGCAGTTTTGCGCGGTACGGTTCGGCAATCACATCACGCATCAGCTTTGCCGCAAGCTGCGGCTGGCGAGTATGGCATGCGTGAATAAAGCCAGCCAGATGGCGACCGTGGCTGATGCAATCCTGGCGGCGATACTGCGCAGGCAAAATAGCGCGTGCTTCAGCAGTCGAGACTTTAATCCCCGGATACGCCAACACCCAAAGCCATTCGTCAAAGCCCGGAACAGACTGACTGATGATGCCATTTTCTTCAATCATCAACTGCATGCCACCCAGGAAGCATGGCGCAACGTTATCATAATGAACGCTGCCCGAAATGCGCCCTTCCAGCTCACCCATCAGACTCAGCAAACGGGTGTCGCTAAGTGGTTTACCGCAGTATTCGTTCATCGCCATTAAACCTGCGACGACAGAACACGCGCTCGACCCCAGACCTGAGCCAATCGGCATACTTTTTTCTAGCGTCATTGCTACCGGAATATTTTTGCCAATCTCCTGGCAGAAACGTTCCCAGCATTGATACACGATGTTTTCACGCGGCTCATCAGGCAATTTGCTGGCAAAACGCCCAATGTTATTCAAACTAAATGTGTCTGCCGCTTCGACCGTCACATAATCCCCAAGCAGCGAGCCATCAATAGGCGAAACTGCCGCGCCCAGCACATCAAACCCGACACTCATATTGGCACTGGAAGCCGGGGCGTATACTTTAACCATCTTAAACTCCTAACTTCCATGACAAAGTGCGCAATAAGTCGGCAAAAACACCGGCAGCGGTCACATCGTTTCCAGCTCCGTAACCGCGAAGGACCAGCGGTAATGGCTGATAGTAGTGGCTGTAGAATGCCAAAGCATTTTCGCCGTTTTTAACTTTATACAGCGGGTCGTTACCATCTACGGCATCAATTTTAACTTTACAGCTCCCATCAGCTTCAATCACGCCGACATATCGCAGCACTTTTCCTTCATCGCGGGCTTTTGCGACTCGGGCAGAAAACTCATCGTCCAGTTGCGGTATACGTGCCATGAATGATTCAACATCACCACTGGAATCAAATGATTGCGGTAATACTGGTTCAATAACAATGTCAGAAAGTTCAAAATTGCTACCCGTTTCACGAGCAAGGATCAGTAGCTTACGCGCCACATCCATACCGGAAAGGTCATCACGCGGATCAGGTTCGGTATAACCCATGTCGCGAGCAACGATGGTGGCTTCTGACAGGCTCATGCCTTCATCAAGTTTACCGAAGATGAACGACAGAGAGCCGGAAAGAATACCAGAGAAACGTTGTAATTCGTCACCCGCATTCAGTAAGTTCTGCAGGTTTTCGATAACCGGCAAACCCGCGCCAACGTTAGTGTCGTAGAGGAATTTACGGCGCGATTTTTCCGCCGCATTACGCATCTGGTGGTAGTAATTCATGCTAGAAGTGTTCGCCTTCTTGTTCGGCGTCACGACGTGGAAACCTTCACCCAGGAAATCAGCGTATTGATCCGCAACCGCCTGGCTTGAAGTACAGTCAACAATCACAGGGTTCAGCAGATGATACTCTTTAACCAGGCGAATCAGACGTCCAAGATTGAATGGCTCTTTAGCCGCAGCAAGCTCTTCTTCCCAGTTATCTAAATTCAGACCGTGAATGTTAGTCAGCAGCGCTTTAGAGTTCGCGACACCGCAAACACGCAGATCGATGTGCTTTTTCTTCAGCCATGCCTGCTGGCGTTTGACTTGCTCCAGCAACGCTGCACCCACACCGCCAACCCCTATCAGGAACACTTCGATGACCTGGTCGGTATTGAATAACATCTGATGAGTGACGCGCACACCTGTCACCGCATCGTCATTACTGACTACGACAGAGATAGATCGCTCAGAAGAGCCTTGCGCAATTGCCACGATATTGATGTTTGCGCGAGCCAGAGCCGCAAAGAACTTGGCCGAGATGCCACGCAGGGTACGCATGCCATCCCCCACCACGGAGATGATCGCGAGGTGTTCCATGGTAGCCAGCGGCTCCAGAAAACCTTCTTTAAGTTCGAGATAAAACTCATCTTCCATCGCACGGCGAGCACGAGCACAATCCGCCTGAGGGACACAGAAACTGATGCTGTATTCAGACGATGACTGGGTAATCAGTACCACTGAAATCCCCGCGCGAGACATCGCCGCAAACACCCGCGCAGCCATGCCAACCATACCTTTCATGCCTGGGCCTGAAACGTTAAACATCGCCATATTATTCAGGTTGGTGATGCCTTTAACAGGCAGACCGTCTTCGTCACTTTCCCCGCCAATTAAGGTGCCTGGTGCTTGAGGATTTCCGGTGTTTTTAATCAGGCAAGGGATTTGGAACTGAGCGATTGGGGTGATAGTGCGTGGGTGAAGGACTTTAGCGCCGAAGTAAGAAAGCTCCATGGCTTCCTGATACGACATCGATTTGAGCAGCCTGGCATCCGGAACCTGGCGTGGGTCGCAGGTATAAACACCGTCGACGTCAGTCCAAATCTCACAACAATCTGCACGTAAACAGGCGGCCAGCACTGCGGCTGAATAATCCGAACCATTACGGCCTAACACCACCAATTCGCCTTTTTCGTTTCCGGCAGTGAAGCCTGCCATCAGAATCATATGATCAGCGGGAATGCGGCTGGCAGAGATTCGGCGTGTGGACTCAGTAATATCGACAGTGGACTCAAGGTAATGCCCAACGGCGAGAAGTTTCTCTACCGGATTGATAACCGTCACGTTGTGCCCGCGAGCTTTGAGCAATTCAGCCATGATGGCGATAGAGAGCTTTTCACCACGGCAAATGATCGCAGCGTTGATGCTATCCGGACATTGGCCCAGCAAGCTGATGCCATGCAGAACATGCTTGAGCTGAGCAAACTCCTGGTCAACAAAAGCTTTAAGTTGTTCGAGTGGAAAACCTGGTTGCACATCAGCAAGGCCCTTCAGGAGCTCGCTAAAAATACGTTCTGCGTCGCTGATATTCGGTAGGGCATCCTGGCCACCGATGGTTTTTTCAATCATGGCAACGAGGTGATTGGTAATTTTCGCCGGGGCAGACAACACTGTTGCGACCTGTCCCTGTTTGGCATTGCTTTCCAGAATATCGGCAACACGCAGAAAACGCTCCGCATTTGCCACTGAAGTACCGCCGAATTTCAACACTCGCATTTGTTATTACCCTTGAGTTTTTAGTCCAAAAAAAAGCCCGCACTGGTTAGGTGCGGGCTTTTTTCGTTGTTCCTGTATGCGTCAGCCCGCACCGTTACCTGTGGTAATGGTGGTTGTAATAATTGTGGTCATTGGGCTGATGCGAATCATGGATGTTGGGTGCTCGTAATATGATTTACCTATATTGACTAAAGTATCCGGCAGGTTAAGTCAATTTATTTTTAATTTTGCAGCTAAAGCAAGGCCATGACTGAACGCTGAGAAACCTTCAAAAAACGTGTTTATTACGCTAAAAAAACAGTGAGATCACAACTACATCTCACTATAATTAAATCAATTACCAGCATTTTCATCTGGCAATTTTTTTTCGATATCATGGAGCAAACGGTGCAACATAGCCGTGTCACGCTGAGCTAACAGTCCAACACGCTGCTGTAACCAGTCGACCATTTTTTGGTCGTTGCTGGCTTCTACACGCTCAAGTAACGTGGCAATTCGGGAACGCAGAGCACTCAGTTGCTGAACGTCTACCGCATCTTGATCTGGCGTATTTTGTTGCATCAGTGCTGACAGTTGATAGCAGTAAACCATTACTGCCTGGCCAAGATTGAGCGATGGATAATCTGCCACCATAGGCACACCCGTTAACACATCAGCCAATTCGAGCTCTTCGTTGGTCAATCCAGAATCTTCGCGCCCAAACACCAGGGCGGCCGTTCCTACCCAGTTACGCTTTTCTTCGAGTAACGGAACCAATTGCTGCGGTGTGGCGTAGTAATGAAATTTTGCGCGGCTACGTGCCGTGGTTGCAATAGTAAAATTAACGTCATGTATAGCTTCCGCCAGCGTGTTGAAATGCTGCGCATTATCCAGCACATCCCCTGAACCATGCGCGACCCACCGGGCTTCTGGTTGGCGATCAGCTTCACTGTCAACAACACGCAATTCAGTAAATCCCATTGTCTTCATTGCACGGGCTGCTGCACCGACATTTTCAGATCTGGCTGGGGCGACCAAAACAATTATAAAACGCATTAAAAGTCTCTTAAAAAATTATCCAAAATTAGATTTTCACAAAATTCAAATGATAATACGCGACAAAAATTTACATCCGGATAACATTCATCTATAAAGTATAAGTGATGTAAATCATCAACGAACCAAATACATCAGCGTGGTTAGACCAGCCTGTCAGTACGTATTTACCGAATCTATCATATTGTTTTACCTGATAAATAAAGTATGTATTCTCTATCAACTATCAGATTTGTGATGTTTCATAATCAATTCACGTAACTATATTGATTATTAGAGAATTGTGACGCAAGCTCGCAAAACGCTACGATGACTTCATCAAACTGTTAACGTGCTACAATTGAATTTGATATATGTCAACGAAGCGTAGTTTTATCAGATGTCTAAAGCGGTCCTGCCTGTTATGTTGCTGTTAAAATGGTTAGGATAACAACCGTTTTTGACACCGTCGGGTCCTGAGGGAAAGTACCCACGACCAAGCTAATGATGTTGTTGACGTTGATGGAAAGTGCATCAAGAACGCAATTACGTACTTTAGTCATGTTACGCCAAACATGTTAATTTATGGCATGTATTAGGCAGGTCAGGGACTTTTGTACTTCCTGTTTTGATTTAGTTGGCAATTTTAGGTAGCAAACATGCAGACCCCGCACATTCTTATCGTCGAAGACGA
>DATERH010000231.1:0-4749 GCA_035271785.1 Buttiauxella sp. | reverse complement strand
AATAAATGCAGGTGTGTTAGCAATACGCGTCACTTGATCGTAACCGCGGATTTCCTGCACTTTTAAAATGTCGATGCCGTATTCTTCGTCACCGAGGGTGAAAACGAGGAACTCTTGCCCTACTGTTTCCCCGGTCAATTTTGTCACATTGGTTAATCCAGTCATTTAATTTCCTATTATCAAACCCGGAGGATTAGGCGGCGTGGCCAGCCACACGTTGTTCACGATTCAAACCTTGCAGCGCTGAAACATCAACAATCAGCGCGACACTGCCATCGCCGAGGATGGTTGCAGCCGAAATACCCGGCACTTTGCGATAGTTACTCTCGAGGTTTTTCACCACCACCTGATGCTGACCAATTAATTGATCAACCAGCAGCGCGTAACGCCGCCCGGCGCTTTGCAAAATCACCACGATACCTTGCGTCGCTTCAGTTTTTGCCCCAGCAACATCGAACACTTTCCACAATTCAACCAGCGGCAAGTATTCGCCACGCACTTCCAGTACGCGCTCACCACCCGCCAGAGGATGCAGAACATCTTCCTTCGGCTGTAACGATTCCATCACCGCGTTGAGCGGTAAAATAAAGACTTCGTTGCAGACTTTTACTGACATCCCATCAAGAATGGCAAGTGTCAGCGGCAGCAGAATGCGGATAGTCGTGCCAACATTGGCCTGGGATTTGATTTCGACATGGCCACCCATTTCCTGGATGTTACGCTTCACCACGTCCATACCCACACCGCGCCCGGACACATCCGTGACTTGCTCGGCGGTCGAGAATCCAGGGGCAAAAATCAGCATGCCCACTTCATCATCAGACATGTTTTCGTGTACCGGCATGCCTTGCGATAGCGCTTTGGCAAGAATGCGTTCACGATTCAGGCCTGCACCATCGTCAGAAACTTCAATGCAGATATTCCCGCCCTGATGCTCTGCTGAAAGAATCAAATTACCCACCGCAGACTTACCCGCCGCAAGGCGTTTATCCGGTGATTCGATACCATGGTCGAGACTATTACGTACCAGGTGAGTCAGCGGGTCGATAATGCGTTCGATTAAACTTTTATCCAGCTCAGTCGAGCTACCTTGCAACGTCAGTTCAACTTGTTTATCCAATTTACTTGCCAGATCACGCACCAGACGCGGGAAGCGGCTGAAGACATATTCCATTGGCATCATACGGATAGACATCACCGACTCTTGCAAATCACGGGCGTTACGTTGTAACTGCCCCATGCTGGTAATCAATTCGCCGTGTTGAACCGGGTCAAGTTCGTTGGAACGTTGGGCTAACATCGACTGGGTGATGACCAGTTCACCCACAAGGTTAATAAGCTGATCGACCTTTTCTACGGCGACACGAATGCTGCTCGATTCGCTGACGCGTGGCGCTTTAGCTTCTCTTTCGCTACGCGGTGAGACAAGTGCTGCAGGCGCAGCTTCTTTCCCCACTTTAGCCACAGGTTGCGGAGCATTCACGGCAACGGCAACCGGTGCTTCAACCACGGCAATATCAGCGACAGCACTGCTTGCGGTTAACGGCAAAAATGCGATTTGTTCGGGTTCGATTACAAAACAGAGCACAGCGGTGATGTCATCGGCGCTGACGGTAGTTTCTAGCGTCGCCGTGACTGAATCTTCACCTTGTTCCACATCGCTAATCGAGCCGAGATTTGATAGCTCTTCGAGCAACAAATTGCGCTCGCTGGCTTTCAGACCACTAATAGCAATGCGTACGTGGCCATCACTGGCAGGACGTGCTTCAACGGTTTGTGTCTCAACCACTGTTAATTTTGTGCCGTGCGCAGGTGCTTCGCCTTTGGCTTCCAGAGCCAGTTGGCGTAACGCTCTGCAAATATAGTCGAAACTCTCGGCATCGGGTTCCTGGGAGCTTTTATAAGCGTCCAACTGTTCTTGCATAATATCTTTGGTTTCCAAAAACAGGTTGATAATATCGGTGTTAAGTTGCATCTCACCGCGTCGCGCTTCGTCCAGCAGGTTTTCCATTAGGTGCGTGGTTTCCTGCAAAATGGAGAAGCCGAACGTACCCGCGCCTCCTTTGATCGAGTGTGCAGCACGAAATATGGCGTTGAGCTGTTCTGAATCTGGCGCTTCAGGCACCAAATTCAGCAGGTGTTGTTCCATATCAGCCAGTAGCTCGTCGGCCTCGTCAAAAAATGTTTGGTAAAAATCGCTGATATCCATGCTCACGCTATCACCTCGTACCGGGTTGTGGCGGTAATGTGTTCTGCGCCGGTTCCACGGTCACAGGTTGTTGGAGAATGCTTAGTGGCTGATTATCGCTTTCTGCGTTTTCGTGCACGATGGCCTCTTCAGCTTGTTTGTTCAAAACCAGTAAACTAATGCGGCGGTTAATCGCATCGTCAGCGCCGCGGTTGGTCAGGCGCATGGTGGATGCCATACCCACAACACGCAGGACTTTGCCGTCGATAAGCCCACCCGACATCAATTCACGTCGCGAAGTATTTGCCCTGTCAGCAGACAATTCCCAGTTGCTATAACCACGCTCTCCCATGGCATAAGGCAAATCGTCAGTGTGACCAGACAAACTAATTTTATTAGGAAACTCATTCAGTAATGGTGCAATGCTGCGCAGAATATCGCGCATGTAAGGTTCAACTTCAGCACTGCCATTCTTAAACATTGGACGATTCTGGCTGTCAATAATTTGTATCCTTAGCCCCTCTTGAACCAAGTTTATCTGCAGATGCGGGCGCATTGCCCGCAACTTAGGGTCGGCTTCAATCAGTTGATCCAGCTTATCTGCCAGGCTTTTGAGGCGACGGGTTTCCATCCGTTTCCTCAGTTCTTCAATGTTTGGTTGTCTTTTCACTTCGCCCTGTTGTTGGGTTACATCATCGCCGCCACCCGGAATAGGACTTTGGCTGTCGGCAATGCGTTGCCCACCGGTAATCGCGGCGGAAAGTGGGGTACGGAAGTAGTCGGCAATTTGCATCAGTTCTTTAGGGCTGGAGATTGAAATCAGCCACATCACCAGAAAAAAGGCCATCATTGCGGTCATGAAATCCGCATAAGCAATTTTCCATGAACCGTGCGCGCCACCGCCGTGGCCTTTGTGCTTGCGTCGTTTTACGACAACAATGGGGCGCGCATTGTGCTTCATACTTCTTCTTCCGTTGCATGCTGCTGCGCATTCGGCGAACGAACGGCACGCACATGCTCTTCAAGTTCAATGAACGAAGGACGCTCACTGGAATAAAGTGTTTTACGGCCAAATTCGACGGCGATTGGCGGTGCATAACCGTTGAGGCTGGAGAGTAATGTGACTTTCACGCACTGCATCATTTTGGTGGTTTCAGCACTTTTTTGACGCAGCACGGTCGCCAGTGGCGAGATAAATCCGTAAGCCAGCAAAATCCCAAGGAAAGTCCCAACCATGGCGTGCGCAATCAGTGATCCCAGTTCACCTGCTGGTCTGTCCGCTGACGCCAGGGCGTGTACCACACCCATTACCGCTGCAACAATACCGAATGCAGGAAGGGAGTCGCCCATTATTGCCAGGCTATTTGCCGGTATTTCCGCTTCACTTTCATGGGTTTCAATTTCTTCATCCATCAACGCTTCAATTTCAAACGAGTTCATATTCCCGCTGATGATGAGGCGCAGATAATCAATAATAAAATCCAGCATCAAAGAGTCGGCTAAAATGCGCGGGTAGCTGGCGAATATTTCGCTCTCTTTAGGGTTTTCGATATCACGTTCTAGCGAAAACATTCCTTGCTGTCGTGACTTCGCCATCAAGCGATAGAGCAAGGCCATGAGATCCATATACATACTTTTAGTATATTTCGAACGACGAAAAAGTAATGGCAGTGCTTTTATCGTCCCTTTAATCGCTTTACCGTTATTGCCAACGATAAATGCCCCAATCCCTGCCCCACCAATGATGATAAATTCAGCGGGCTGATAGAGTGCTCCAAGATGCCCCCCGGTCATCATATAGCCACCGAAAACTGTCGCAAGAACGACCAGATAACCTATTACAATCAGCACGTGTACATCCTTCTGCTGTTAATTGTGGCGAGGAATCACAAATCAGAGGTGATAACAGTCAGGTGCGGGGCAAAAAAAAGCAGCGATAATTGCTTATCGCTGCTGGAGTGTTTATCCACACCGAACTGTTAAACGGCCTGTTTGACCTGTTCATCCAGCAGTTGTGGAATAATATCGGCAGTATTTGTGGAAAGTTTACGTCTTTTTACAGCTCTGGAAGGTGGCTGGCACAAACTGCAAGCAAAGCTGCCTACGGGTTGGTGTGCATGGGTAATAAAGTTGCCACCACAGCAGTTACAGCGGCTCAATTCAAGCATATTACTTTCAACAAAACGCACCAGCGTCCAGGCTCGAGTCAGCGCCAATAGCGGACCACTTTCTTGCGGCGGGCACTGTTCAAGATACAAGCGGTACGCTTTGATGACCGCATCAACGCCAGTACATAATCCGGTGCGTAATAAAAACTGCCATGAGTTGCAAAACATGGAAGCATGAATATTTTGCTCCCACGTCATAAACCAGTCGGTAGAAAAAGGCAGCATTCCTTTCGGAGGAGGACTGCCACGGAGCTCTTTATAAAGTTTGATTAGTCTGCCACGGCTTAATTGTGTTTCGCTTTCAAGCATCTGCAATCTAGCGCCAAGCGTGATTAATTCCATCGCCAATTGGATATCGCGGGCTTCCTGAACAATACTTTTCTCGCTCATTTT
>DATERH010000230.1:0-10914 GCA_035271785.1 Buttiauxella sp. | reverse complement strand
GCTTGAGTGAATGGCATCTTGCGGTGCGGTAAGAATCACTTCTGCGACTTTACGTTCTGATTTGCTAAGGTGTTCCAGTTGGGACTGGATTTTGTCCAGCATATTCATAGGTGTCCGGCACTCATGGATTTTGTCGATTTCAATAAAAGGAGAAATCGTGTCACGATTTAGCAAGAATATACGCCCGCCACTCAGCGAAGTGGCAAGTTAATCGGTGTAATGATGTTGTTTTTTTTCATTACATGATCAGTGTCTAACTTTAGGCATGATATACATCGACATTAAATCGTCAGAAAATTCCACGATACAACGCGAAAAGTGGCTCTGACGGGCAAATATTGCCCGCGAAAGCGATCAAATAATGGGCAAGGATTTACCTGAATTAACCAAAAGCAGTACATTGTTCTGTAATTAAATTACACACGGGCCGGAGTTAACCTCCCGAAATAATTCGAGTTGCAGGTAGGTGGCAAAAGAGCGCATTCCAGGAGCTTACTTGAGTAAGTGACTGGGATGGGTGAAGGCAGCCAACACCCCTGCAGCGTGAAGTATGATGGGAGAGCCCGGACATCCGAAACGAGGAGACATAACATGGCGGTAACGCAGACAGCTCAGGCATGTGACCTGGTGATTTTCGGTGCAAAAGGCGACCTTGCGCGTCGGAAACTACTGCCTTCCTTATATCAGTTGGAAAAGGCGGGGCAGATCCACCCAGATACACGTATCCTGGGCGTGGGCCGCGCAGACTGGGATAAAGAGGCATATACCAAAGTGGTGCGTGAGGCGATCGAAACCTTTATGAAGGAAAAGATCGACGAAAGCCTGTGGGACAAATTGAGCGGCCGTCTTGATTTTTGCAATCTGGATGTAAACGACACCGCAGCTTTTACCAAACTCGGTAAGATGCTCGATCAGCAAAATCGCGTCACTATCAACTATTTTGCTATGCCACCAAGTACTTTTGGCGCTATCTGTAAAGGTTTGGGTAAGGCGAAACTCAACGCCAAACCTGCTCGTGTAGTGATGGAAAAACCACTCGGCACCTCGCTTGCGACCTCTCAGGAAATCAACGACCAGGTAGGTGAGTATTTTGAAGAGTGCCAGGTTTACCGTATTGACCACTATTTAGGAAAAGAGACGGTACTGAACCTGCTGGCACTGCGTTTTGCTAACTCTCTGTTTGCTAATAACTGGGATAACAAAACTATCGACCACGTGGAAATCACGGTTGCTGAAGAAGTCGGTATTGAAGGGCGCTGGGGTTATTTTGATCAGGCCGGGCAGATGCGCGACATGATTCAAAACCACCTGCTGCAAATCTTGTGCATGATTGCCATGTCTCCGCCATCAGACCTCACGGCTGACCATATCCGCGATGAGAAAGTCAAAGTTCTGCAATCTTTACGCCGTATCGACCGCAGTAATGTGCGTGAAAAAACGGTTCGCGGCCAGTACACCTCGGGTTTTGCGCAGGGTAAAAAAGTCCCGGGGTATCTGGAAGAGGAAGGCGCTAACAAAACTAGCGGCACCGAAACGTTTGTGTCCATTCGTGTGGATATCGACAACTGGCGTTGGGCTGGTGTGCCGTTCTACCTGCGTACAGGCAAACGTCTACCAACAAAATGCTCTGAAGTTGTGGTCTATTTCAAGAGCCCAGCACTGAACTTGTTTAAAGATTCCTGGCAAGATTTGCCACAGAACAAACTCACCATTCGTCTGCAGCCAGATGAAGGTGTGGATATTCAGGTGCTTAACAAAGTGCCAGGACTTGATCACAAGCACAACCTGCAAACCACCAAACTGGACTTGAGCTACTCCGAAACCTTTAACGAGTCCCATCTGGCTGATGCTTACGAGCGCCTCCTGCTGGAGACCATGCGCGGTATTCAGGCGTTGTTTGTTCGTCGTGATGAAGTCGAAGAAGCATGGAAATGGGTCGATTCAATCACTGAAGCTTGGGCTGCTGACAATGATGCACCTAAACCTTACCAGGCGGGAACCTGGGGGCCAGTAGCATCAGTTGCAATGATCACCCGTGATGGGCGTTCGTGGAACGAATTCGAGTAATCCCCGTCATCCTTCAAGTTGCAGGGAAGGCTACACTCCCTCACCCGAATCACTTGCTTATGTAAGCTCATCGGGATTTGGTTGTTTGTCGCCTACCTGCAACTCGAATGATTTAGGTGGGAATCTGGTGTAAATTTGTAAAAATCGCGTAATAGATGTTTCTCATTTTACCGGTAACATGATCTGGCTCTAAAGTAGTGGATTTTTTTTAATTTAAAAGCCCTGACTGGATTCACCAGCAGGGCTTTTTTATTTACACTAGCTGAAGCGATTTTGCCCTGATGGTGTGTGTTGCCGCCTTACAGAAAGAAACTGAGCCGGTTACGCCGACCACCTGCCAAAGCGACGGCAACCACTTTATAGAGGACCTTTTATGAATCAAATTTTGTTACGCGTAACAAAGCGCATCGTTGAGCGCTCCCGCCAGACTCGCGAAACTTACCTGGCCCGCATCGAAAAAGCGAAGTCCGGTACTGTCCATCGATCTGAATTGGCGTGCGGGAATTTGGCCCACGGTTTTGCGGCTTGTCAGCCAGAAGATAAAGCCGCGCTGAAGAGTATGCTGCGTAACAATATTGCGATCATTACCTCCTATAACGATATGCTTTCTGCTCATCAACCCTATGAGTATTACCCTGACCAGATTCGTAAAGCGCTGCATTCTGTCGGTGCAGTAGGGCAAGTTGCGGGTGGCGTGCCAGCAATGTGCGATGGGGTGACTCAAGGTCAGGATGGGATGGAGCTGTCTTTGCTCAGTCGTGAAGTTATCGCGATGTCGACCGCTATTGGCCTGTCACATAACATGTTCGACGGCGCTTTATACCTTGGCGTATGCGACAAAATCGTCCCAGGATTGACCATGGCCGCACTCTCATTTGGCCATTTACCAGCAGTGTTTGTACCGTCAGGCCCAATGGCCAGCGGTTTAGCAAATAAAGAGAAAGTACGCGTACGCCAGCTTTATGCTGAAGGTAAAGCTGACCGTCAGGCTTTACTCGATGCTGAAGCCGCGTCTTACCATGCGGCAGGGACCTGTACGTTTTATGGCACTGCCAACACCAACCAAATGGTGGTTGAGTTCATGGGGATGCAGTTACCGGGTTCTTCGTTCGTTCATCCAGATGCCCCTCTGCGTCATGAGTTAACCGCAGCAGCGGCACGCCAGGTGACGCGCCTGACGGGAAATGGGAATGAGTGGATGCCAATCGGTAAAATGATTGACGAAAAAGTGGTGGTAAATGGCATCGTTGCGTTGTTGGCAACTGGCGGTTCAACCAACCACACCATGCACCTGGTCGCGATGGCGCGTGCGGCTGGCATCATCATTGACTGGGATGATTTCTCTGACCTTTCTGATGTCGTGCCTTTACTGGCTCGCTTGTACCCGAACGGCCCGGCAGACATCAACCATTTCCAGGCTGCGGGTGGTGTGCCAGTACTGATGCGCGAATTACTCAAAGGTGGTTTGCTGCATGAAGATGTGAATACCGTTGCGGGCTTTGGCTTGCATCACTACACCATGGAACCGTGGCTGGATAACGGCCAGCTCGCGTGGCGTGAAGGTGCAGCAACCGCACTCGATACCGATGTTATCGCGACCTTTGAAAAACCATTTTCCAAACACGGCGGCACCAAACTGCTCAGCGGTAACCTTGGTCGTGCAGTAATGAAAACGTCTGCGGTTCCGGTCGAGAATCAAATCGTCGAAGCACCAGCAGTCATTTTTGAAAGCCAGCATGATGTATTACCTGCATTTGAAGCCGGTGAACTTAACCGCGATTGCGTGGTTGTTGTGCGTCATCAAGGGCCAAAAGCGAATGGCATGCCAGAATTACATAAACTTATGCCGCCACTTGGGGTATTATTGGACCGCTGTTTCAAAATTGCGTTAGTCACTGATGGACGGCTGTCGGGCGCATCAGGTAAGGTGCCCTCTGCAATCCATGTTACCCCAGAAGCTTATGATGGTGGGCTGCTGGCAAAAGTCCGCGATGGCGATATGATTCGCGTCAACGGTCAAACGGGTGAACTGACATTGCTGGTCGATGATGCTGAACTGGAAAAGCGCACTGCATATCACCCGGACCTCAGCGCGGATCGCGTTGGCACCGGCCGTGAACTATTTAGCGCGTTACGCGAACAGTTATCTGGCGCGGAACAGGGCGCGACCTGCATTAAATTTTAAGGACCAGATGTAGCAATTGCCGCACTGGAAATGAATTATAAAGTTGGTTGAAGAGGCTCTTAGATGAAAAACTGGAAAACTACTGCGGAACAGATCCTGAAAACAGGACCGGTCGTTCCGGTTATCGTAGTAAACAAACTGGAACACGCAGTACCCATGGCTAAAGCATTAGTCGCTGGTGGTGTACGTGTTTTGGAAGTGACTCTGCGTACTCCATGCGCAATGGACGCTATCCGTGCCATCGCGAAAGAAGTTCCAGAAGCGATTATCGGCGCAGGTACTGTTCTGAATCCACAACAACTGGCAGAAGTTACCGAAGCTGGCGCGCAGTTTGCCATCAGCCCAGGTTTGACTGAGCCGTTGCTGAAAGCGGCAACTGAAGGCACCATCCCATTGATCCCAGGTATCAGCACTGTTTCTGAATTGATGCTGGGTCTGGACTACGGCTTGAAAGAATTCAAATTCTTCCCGGCAGAAGCCAATGGCGGCACCAAAGCTCTGCAAGCTATCGCGGGTCCATTCTCTCAGGTTCGTTTCTGCCCAACTGGCGGTATCACACCGGCTAACTACCGTGACTACCTGGCGCTGAAAAGCGTTCTGTGTATCGGTGGTTCCTGGTTGGTTCCGGCTGACGCACTGGAAGCGGGTGATTACGATCGGATCACCCAGCTTGCACGTGAAGCTGTCGAAGGCGCGAAATAAGACTTCATTCTTCGAGCCGCATCTGTGTTGGCTTCCTCGCTCGCCCCAGTCACTTACTCATGTAAGCTCCTGGGGATTTGCTGCATAGCCGCCTTGATGCAACTCGAATTATTCGTCTTATAAGATCCTCGCTCAAATGAGCGGGGATTTTTTTTATCCTTTGACAATAACCGCTTTGGTTGCGGTAATAGCGCGCGCAATCGCTTCTTCCACGCTAGACCCTGTCGCCAATGCAACACCCATACGACGTTTTCCACTGATTTCTGGCTTACCGAACAGACGGACTTGTAAGCCTGCACCCACCGCGCCACCGACGTTGCCATACAGAACGTTATCGCTGGTTAATTCCGGGAGAATTACCGCTGAAGCTGCTGGGCCGTACTGGCGAATATCACCAATTGGCAAACCCAGGAATGCACGGACATGCAAGGCGAACTCTGACACATCCTGAGAAATCAGCGTCACCATGCCGGTATCGTGTGGGCGAGGGGAGACTTCACTGAATATAACTTCATCGCCACATACAAAAAGTTCAACACCAAACAGCCCGTAGCCGCCTAACGACTTCACGACTTTTTCTGCAATTTCCTGCGCGCGAGCAAGGGCAACATCACTCATCTTCTGCGGCTGCCAGGATTCACGATAATCACCATCTTCCTGGCGATGACCAATCGGGGCACAGAAATGGACGCCATCGATTGCGTTGATGGTCAACAATGTTATTTCAAAATCAAAATTCACCACACCTTCGACAATCACACGCCCTTTACCGGCACGGCCACCCAGTTGAGCATATTCCCAGGCTTTGGCTAACTGATCGGCACTGCGGATAAAACTTTGGCCTTTACCGGAAGAACTCATTACCGGTTTCACGATACAAGGTAGGCCAATTTCTTCGACGGCTTGCAAGAACGCGGTTTCACTATCGGCAAAATGGTAGCTGGAGGTTGGCAGACCCAATTCTTCAGCAGCCAGACGACGAATGCCTTCACGGTTCATGGTCAACTGCGTCGCTCTGGCGCAAGGCACAACGTACTGGCCATGCTGCTCCAGTTCAACCAGCATATCCGTAGCAATCGCTTCAATTTCGGGAACAATAAAATCGGGCATTTCAGTAGCGACCAGCTTTTTAAGCTCAGCACCGTCCAGCATGTTAATGACATGGCTACGGTGCGCGACATGCATCGCAGGGGCATCGGCATAGCGGTCAACGGCAATGACTTCCAGACCCAGACGCTGACATTCAATTGCCATCTCTTTTCCTAATTCACCCGACCCCAACAACATCACTCGAGTAGCTGAAGGGCGAAGCGCTGTTCCCAAAATTGACATATTCTGTATACCTAAACGGAGAAAATAGACTGGCGAATTATAAACGAAAACGTTTGCGTACGCAGCGATTTTCCCACTTGCGATATAAGGTTAATATTATTATACTGTTTAAATAAACAGTTAATTCGGAGCTGCAAAATGGCGGTTGAAATCAAATACGTTGTTGTACGAGAGGGGCAAGAAAAAATGTCATTTGCCAGTAAAAAGGACGCAGACGCCTATGACAAAATGCTCGATTTGGCTGAAGTGTTGAGTGATTGGCTTACTCACAGCCCAATTGCTCTCGAAGAAGGCCAAAATGATGTGCTGGCGATGTGGATGGCAGAAAACAAAGATGTGCTTTCCACCGTACTGAAAAGCGGGAAATTGCCAGAGCTGGAAACCGCGACGGCCACAGATGAAACTTCTGAAGATATTTCTGAGGAAGAGGTTTCTGACGATAAAGTGGCCGAACATCCGCGTAAGCGTATCAAAGCCGCCTAAGTTTAATCGCGTCGGGATACCGGCGCGTTTCTTTTCTCATCTTTAGCCTTATCAGACACTTCTTGACAGCCTTTCACTTAACCTCAGTTGCTAAGTTCCGTAAAAAGGGTGTCTCTCATGAGCAATTGGTTACAACAGCTTCAGTCTATGTTGGGGCAAGTGACGCAGTCGGGCCAAAATCACTCCGTTCAGAATCAATCATCACAAGGTTCTCAGGGGTTGAGTAAACTATTGGCGCCAGGCGCGTTGGGTGGTTTAGCAGGGTTACTACTGGCCAGTAAATCATCGCGTAAATTACTGACAAAATACGGGACCAGCGCCTTGTTGGTAGGCGGAGGTGCAGTTGCTGGTAGTGTGTTGTGGAGCAAATATAAAGATCGCGTCCGTGAAGCACACCAGGGTGAACCGCAATTTGGACAGCAACAATCGCCAATTGATGTACGCACGCAGCGGCTGGTGATGGCGCTGGTATTCGCCGCTAAAAGTGACGGCCACATCGATGATAAAGAACGCCAGATAATCGAACAGCAATTGCGCGATGCTGGTATCGAAGAGTCAGGTCGGACCCTGATCCAACAGGCTATTGATCAACCGCTTGATCCGCAGCGTTTGGTACAAGGCGTTAATAACGAAGAAGAAGCGCTGGAACTATATTTCCTCAGTTGTGCTGCAATAGACATCGACCATTTTATGGAACGCAGTTATCTCAATGCGTTGGGTGATGCGCTAAAAATTCCACAAGATGTGCGCGAAGGCATCGAACAGGATATCCAGCAACAGAAATTCAATCTGCCGGGTTAATCCCGGCATTTTCCTCAAAATCCCACGTTACGCTTGCAAGGCTGTCTGAATTTGCCACCCTTACAGGGTGTTAACTCAAAAATGAATATCGACATGCCACCTAAAGCAAAAAAAATACCTCACACCATGACAACGCATGGTGATACCCGCATCGACAACTATTACTGGTTACGTGATGACGACCGCACCGATGAACAGGTACTTGATTATCTTCATCAGGAGAATGACTACGGTCGACAGGTGATGAGCACGCAACAGGCATTACAAGACAGACTGCTCAAAGAGATGATCGATCGTATTCCACAGCGCGATATATCTGCGCCTTATACGCAAAATGGGTATCGCTATCGCCAGGTTTTTGAAACCGGTAATGAGTACGCCATTTATCAACGCCAGTCAGTGGTGCTCAGCGAATGGGAAGAGTGGACCCTACTTGTCGACGGCAATCGTCGCGCGGCCCATAGTGAGTTTTACACCATGGGCGGGATGAGCATCACACCTGATAATACGGTGATGGCGTTGGCGGAAGATTTTCTCTCACGCCGCCAGTACGGTTTACGCTTCCGAAATCTTGAAACCGGAAACTGGTATCCGGAAGTGCTGGATAACGTCTCCAGCAGTTTTGTCTGGGCGAACGATTCCGCGACGCTCTACTACGTCCGCAAGCATCCTAAAACGCTTCTGCCATACCAGGTTTGGCGGCATACGGTGGGGCATCCTTCCACCGATGACGAGTTGGTTTACGAAGAAAAAGACGAAATGTTTTATGTCAGTGTGAATAAAACCACCTCGAAGCACTTTGTCTTAATTTACCTAAGCAGTGCGACAACCAGTGAAGTGTTGCTGCTGGATGCAGAATTGGTCGATGCGCAGCCGCAAAGCTTTGCTCCGCGCCGCAAAGACCACGAATATACGCTCGATCACTTCCAGCATAATTTCTATTTACGCTCCAATCGCGAAGGCAAAAACTTTGGTTTATATCGCAGTAAAGTCCGTGATGAAAACCATTGGGAAGTACTGATCCCACCGCGTGAGCAGGTGATGCTGGAAGGTTTTACCCTGTTTACCGATTGGTTAGTGGTTGAAGAACGCCAGCAGGGGCTGACTAGTCTGCGCCAAATCAATCGGAAAACGCACGAAGTTACCGGAATTGCATTTGATGACCCAGCCTATGTGACATGGCTTGGCTACAATCCTGAGCCGGAATCCTCGCGTCTGCGTTACGGTTACTCGTCGATGACCACGCCTGATACGTTGTTTGAACTGGATATGGATACTGGCGAGAGGCGGGTGATTAAGCAAACTGAAGTCGCGGGATTTGATGCCAGCCATTATCGCAGTGAGCATATGTGGGTAACGGTTCGAGATGGCGTGCAGGTGCCCGTTTCTCTGGTGTATCACCGTGAACATTTTAAGCGGGGTAATAATCCGTTGCTGGTTTACGGCTACGGTTCGTATGGTAGCAGCATGGATGCCGATTTCAGCAGCAGCCGTCTAAGCCTGTTAGATCGCGGATTTGTGTATGCGATTGCGCATGTGCGGGGTGGTGGCGAACTGGGCCAGCAATGGTACGAAGATGGCAAGTACCTGAAAAAAGTGAACACGTTCAATGATTATCTTGATGTGTGTGATGCCTTACTCAAGCAGGGCTACGGTGCTGAAAACTTGCTGTACTCCATGGGGGGAAGTGCGGGCGGGTTACTTGTGGCGGCGGCAATCAACATGCGACCTGAGCTATTTCATGGTGTCGTCGCTCAGGTGCCTTTTGTTGACGTGTTGACTACGATGCTTGATGAGTCGATTCCGTTAACCACGGGTGAATTTGAGGAGTGGGGGAATCCGCAAGATCCGGAATACTACCACTACATCCAACAGTACAGCCCTTATGACCAAGTCGCCAAACAAGCTTATCCTCATATCCTGGTGACAACCGGCTTGCACGATTCACAGGTGCAATATTGGGAACCGGCAAAATGGGTGGCAAAACTGCGCGCGACACGTACTGACGATAACTTGTTGCTGCTGTGTACCGATATGGACTCAGGGCATGGCGGGAAGTCTGGGCGCTTTAAATCTTATGAGGGCGTGGCATTAGAATACGCATTCTTGATTGCCCTGGCGCAAGGCACTTTACCAGGGCGTGCTGAGTAATGCGCGGTTACCCCTCGAGATAGTGTTTAAGCGTCATTCTGAGGTCCGGCGCTAATTCTTTGATGTTATTTAACATCCAGCGTAAATAGCCCGGATCTTGGTCTGCAATTTCAGCAATTGGCTTACCCCGATACTTTCCGAACGCCATGGTGGAGACCAGTGCCGGGCGACCAGTAATGGTTACCATTTGGTCTGGTGTCCAGCCGGACTCATTCATGATCCGCAACAGCAAGGCGGCGGTAATGTAGCAATCAAATAGCGCGCGGTGATGATAAAGCCCGGCAGGTGTTTCAACCTCCAGTTGGAGCGATTTATACAAACTCATGTTGCTGTATTTGATGCCAGGCCATAAACGACGGGCCAGCTTGACGGTACAAATCCATTCGCTATCAGGCATTTCAGGTAACATGCGTTGGTCGAAACTGGCGTTATGGGCGACATAATATGGGCTGCCGTAATAGCGGGGAATGACATCTTCAATCCACGGTTTATCGGCGACCATCGCTTCGGTAATCTTGTGAATGGCCATCGCCTGATGGCTAATGGGGCGATCCGGACGCACTAAATCGCTCATGGGATTAACAATCTCACCATTGACGATATCGACAGATGCCACTTCCACCACGCCACCCTGCAAACCGCAGGTTTCCGTATCAATAATGCGCAGCATACTTACTCCATCAGAACTTCGCAGGTTTCGTTAACGCGCTAGCGTAATGGAATGATTTCTCCGTGCCAACCTTTCTCATCACGTCGGCCAACAGCATGTCATTCGCCATGATCACTGCGAACCATCCATTATTTTCGTTTATTTTCCGGGAAAAACCTGAACATCATTTTTGTAAGGAGATTTATTGGTAGGGGTAATTATTTCACTTTAGGTTCATACGGCAGTCGTGACAGATTGACTGACGCCAGCCGATGCGCAATCAAGCGTTCTCTGAACCAATCTCGCAGATGGGCAGGTTGTTCGCGCTCGACGACTTCAGCAATCACCGGCATATTATAGCGTTCCTTAAATGCCACGCCCGCAGCCGCAAGATCCACATTGATCTTATCCATTTCGTCCTGGGGTAATTCAGCAAGATTGTGATTCATATTGGTCTCCTGTTTTGTGCCGCAAAGGTACTTGCAGATGAAGTTGATGACAAGTTTTTACATTTATTGATAGCCGTTCTCATCTCGACTTAACC
>DATERH010000229.1:0-6684 GCA_035271785.1 Buttiauxella sp. | reverse complement strand
TAGCGCACATTCCCCTCGGCATTGATAATGCGAAATTCTGCTTTCAGGTGTGAGTTCAATGGGTCGATGCAACGCTATCCTTAAACAAAGAGGTCTTCAAGACTTCTGGCGCATCAAGCATTGAGTTCCTCTGAAAGGTGCCATATGTCATCACTCAACTCCTGTAACTCATTGATCAGTCTTGCCACATGGAAACCATCGCACACGGAATGATGTATCTGAATGGCGAGAGGCAACAATACTTTTCCATCTTGTTTGTAGTATTTTCCAAGAGTGAACATGGGGGAAAAATAGTTCTGCATATTAGCCATGTTAATATTAAAACTGGTGAAGCTTACCCAAGGAATAGCCGATACGAAAAATACATTTTCCCGAGACTCCTCCTTAGGCCAATAAGAAAGGTTATTACGATAGCGTGCAACGTCTTCTGAATAAACATCCTGGAAGTGATGAATATTGCCATCGTAGTGACTCCATAATGATGAAAAGGTCTCCGTTTCATTATGGAAAATTGTGTAACTTGGATGAATGTCATTCCATATGACAAGCTCATTGTTCTTCATGGCCATACGGAACTCCGCATGACTATTTACGATTTTAGAAAGGAGGAAAATAATAGTTGGGTAAAACTTCCAGCCAACTTCCCTTATATGTTTTAGCAATACGGTAATATCTACCAGGACAGTTTGGTTAATTGTACATTGAGCAAATGACTGGAATACCTCAAAATGCTCCTTTCTCGCCCAACGAGATAAGTCAACAGGTGTATATTCCAGGGGTGTTTTTTCCATTTTTCAACCTTTGATTATAAATTATACATCAGATGTTAGTCTAAGTTATTTTATGAATTAATCAAACATATAGGACCCAAACCGTTTGGGTAGCGAACGCATTTTTAGAGTAGCGCATCCTTATACGGGAGGGAAGGGGGCTCATAATATTTAATATATCAGATTATAAAGTAGATTGTGCAGTCCTCTGGTGTTTTCCTATCAATAAAACGCCGTGGAATATCCGCTCCTCGCTCTTAGTCGACTCACAGATTGAGTAACAATTAATAGAAATGTTTTCGCCAGATATATCAAGCTAACTCGATACGTCAAAGCGTATAGAATTATACGCTACAGATTATCTGTAGCGGGTTAGCGCACTTATTTAGAAGTGAGCTCTTATCTTTTTTCATGTTTGCATCCAAAACCCGAAGACGCCTCGCAATCCAATAACCCCATCAGTGACAGGTCGTTAAGCGTTGCGGAATTATGTTTACGCTATGGCACATCCGTCGAAATTTTTTAAAACGTTCAATGGTGATTCAGGCGGGGCTGACCCGGTCAGGTCGGTTCATCGACTCCGGTACTGCAACCCTCGTCTGGACCACCACCAAAAGAAGAGGGCAGCCAAAAGACCAATGAGAAGACCACGAAATGAGCTGCCGACTAACTCCGTAAGGTTGATATGTATTTAATACATATTTTCCATAGGTTAAACCGTAGATTTTTATCGCATAATAAATGATTTTCATTATCATTGCGTTTTCGAATTCAAAATTCATTCAGTTAAAGAGTCGTGTTAAATGAAAAAGGTCATCTGCGCGTTAGGAATGGTGCTCGCCTCGGTCAGTTCTGCTTTGGCAACGACGTATCCTCTGACGATCGAGAATTGTGGATATAAAGAGACGTTTACCAAAGCTCCCGAGCGCGTCGTTGCACTGGGACAAAATACCGCCGAAATTCTGCTGCTATTAGGGTTACAGGATAAGATGGTCGCCAGTGCGTTTTGGCCGACTAAAATTCTGCCGCAACTTGCTGAACAGAATGAAAAAATCAAAATCCTAACGGTTGAAATACCCACGCTTGAATCTATCCTTGCCCAAAATCCTGATTTTGTTCCCGCGCAACTGCCTTTGCTGCTCGGCTCAGAAAGTAAAGTCGCCAAGCGCGAAGATCTCGCCACCGTTGGCGTAAATAGCTATATGTCTCCTGGTATGTGCGCAACCAAAAAAGATATTGGCGATATGTACGGTAGCCGCCAAAAACTGTGGGACATGACATTCCTTTATAAAGAGATTGAAGACTTCGCGAAAATCTTCAACGTCGAAGATCGCGGCCAGGCGTTAGTTGCCGATTTTAAAAAACGCGAAGCCGATCTTCGCCAGACATTCGGAAAAAACAAAAAAGACCTTTCGTTTGTTTTCTGGTTCTCCAGCTCCTCTCCCTCATCTGACGCCTATGTCGGCGGCAAGAACAGCGCTTCTGGTTTTATCGCGAATGTGTTGGGCGGCCATAACGCCATCACCTCAGAAACAGAGTGGCCTACCGTCGGTTGGGAAAGCATCATTGCTGCGAATCCTGACGTGATTGTTGTTTCAAGCCTTGACCGAAATCGTTGGGCACTTGATAACGCGGAAGAAAAAATTAAATTCCTCAAAGCCGATCCTGCTGTTAGTCAATTAGATGCGGTGAAAAAAGGCCACATAGTCGTGATGGACGGCCAGGCGATGAACCCAACTATTCGCACAATCTATGGTGCAGAACAAGTTGGCGAACAGCTCAAAAGTCTGGGACTCAGTAAATGACCGCATTGGCACAGCCGATGAAACAGACGTTTCTGCTAGGTGCATCGAGTATTTTTTCAGTGGTGTTGTTATTCCTGGTGATCGCGATTGGCGTTAGCGTGGGTGAGCTTTCTATCCCGCTGCGAACCGTGTTCTACGCCATAAGCAATAAACTTGGACTAACAGAGGTGCCTCTTAGCCGCATTTACGAAAGTGTGATTTGGGACTTTCGCCTGAGCCGTGCGCTTGTTGCGGCCTGCTGCGGTGCCGGGCTGGCAATCTGCGGAGCAGTACTGCAAAGCCTGTTGAAGAATGCGCTGGCAGAGCCTTACGTGCTCGGTGTTTCTGCGGGTGCTTCAACTGGCGCGGTTTCCGTGGTCGTATTGGGCATCGGAACCGGTGCGGTGTCGCTATCCGCTGGGGCATTTGCGGGGGCATTTTCCGCCTTTGCCTTTGTCGCCTTTTTGACTAATGGCGCGCGCGGCGGCAATGAACGCACCATTCTGGCGGGTGTTGCTGCATCACAGCTCTTCAATGCTATTACCGCTTATACCATCAGTACATCTGCGAGTGCACAGCAGGCACGTGACGTAATGTTCTGGTTATTGGGCAGTTTCAGCGGCGTGAGATGGCCTGAGTTTCAACTTGTTCTGGTCGTCGTGTTAGTCGGGCTTGCAGTGTGCCTTTACTATTCTCGCGCGTTGGATGCTTTTACTTTTGGCGATGATGCAGCCGCCTCTTTGGGCATCGCCGTTCCCTGGGTTCGCTTAATCCTGTTCACCATCACGGCGTTGATCACTGCCACTATCGTCAGCATGGCCGGTTCCATCGGCTTTGTGGGGTTGGTCGTTCCGCATGTCATGCGCTTCTTCTTTGGGCCGATGCATCGCAAGTTGCTTATCACCAGCGCATTGGCTGGCGCCATCTTGATGGTACTGGCCGATATAGCCTCGCGCTTATTAATCGCCCCGCAAAGTCTTCCGGTCGGCGTGGTCACCGCACTGGTTGGCGTACCGTTCTTTGCCGTTATTATCTACCGCTCAAGGAATAAGTGATGAGTATCGCCGCTGAAAATATTACCTGGAGAGTGGGTCAAAAAACCATCGTCAACAACGTCTCGTTGAGCGTTGCAAGCGGAGAAACAGTTGGTCTACTGGGTCCTAACGGCTGCGGTAAGTCATCACTGTTGCGTATCCTCGCTGGATTACGACGTCCAAACTCAGGTGCTGTCACGCTGGATGGGCAAAACATCGCCCGGATTGCCAAAAAGCAGTTGGCGCGGCGGGTCGCATTTGTGGAGCAGCACGGTATGACCGAGGCAAATATGCGCGTTGTCGACGTGGTCAAACTGGGGCGTATTCCCCATCACTCTCCGTTTTCTAACTGGAGCACGCAAGATGACGCTACTGTCACCGCTGCGCTCCAGCGCGTCGACATGCTTAGCAAAAGCGAACAGGGGTGGCAGAGTTTATCGGGTGGCGAGCGCCAGCGTGTTCACATTGCACGAGCTCTCGCACAATCGCCGACGGAGATCCTCCTTGATGAGCCGACCAACCATCTGGATATCCATCATCAGATACAGTTGATGAAGCTCGTCAGCGAACTGCCAGTGACCAGCATTGTGGCTATTCATGACCTCAACCATGCCTCCATGTTCTGCGATGCGTTGATTGTGATGCAAGAGGGGCAGATCGTCGCCTCGGGTCGCCCGCAGGAGATCCTCACAGAGTCGCTGCTTTGGGATGTGTTCAAGGTAGAAACAAAGATTGAAATTTCTCCCTTCCACGGAAAAAAACATATCCACTACATCGCTTAAGACCGGGTCATTAGTATGCCTTTGCCAAATCTGCGGTCAGTCACCCAGCCCTGGCCGCCAGTGTTACTGGGCAGCCAGTTTGTTTTTAATATTGGTTTTTACGCGGTCGTGCCGTTTCTGGCCATGTTTTTACGCGACGATATGATGCTGTCCGGCGGGCTCATCGGGCTGATATTAGGTTTGCGAACGTTTTCGCAGCAAGGCATGTTTATTGTTGGCGGCGCGTTGTCCGACAGATACGGCGCACGTATTGTTATTCTCAGTGGTTGTATGATTCGTGTGGTGGGCTATCTGCTATTGGCATTTGGGCAATCACTATGGCCGATTATCATTGGCGCCTGTCTTACTGGCATCGGTGGTGCGCTGTTTTCTCCATCAATCGAAGCTTTACTGGCAAAGGCTGGAACGCAAAGCGAATTACAGGGGAAACGTAGCCGGGCAGAATGGTTTGCGTTGTTTGCGGTATGTGGAGAACTGGGGGCCGTACTTGGGCCTGTGGCGGGGGCATTGCTGACAGGGTTAGGTTTTCGTCAGGTTGCGCTGGCGGGGGCGGGTGTCTTCGTCATCGCACTGGTGGTGTTGTTTTTCAGCCTCCCAGCTATGCATGACAAGAAACAGACACTACACATCCTTCCGTGGTGGACGACATTTCATAATCCACGGTTTGTCGCCTTTATTATTGCCTATAGCTCCTGGCTGCTAAGCTATAACCAGTTATATTTTGCGCTTCCGGTGGAAATCCAACGTGCTGGAGGTAGCGAGAAAGATCTTGGCCCGCTGTTTATGCTGGCATCGCTGCTGGTTATTACCCTACAGCTACCGCTGGCACGTTTGGCTCGCCGCATCGGCGCAGTACGCATCCTGCCGGTGGGTTTTCTGCTTATTTCTGTCTCCTTTCTTAGCGTCGCGCTGTTTGCTGCCACCCCTGCACCAGAAAACGGACTACGGCTTTTGCCTTCGGTCTGTTTTGTGACGTTACTGACCTTAGGGCAAATGCTGCTGGTGCCTTCAGTGAAAGATTTGATTCCGTGGTTTGCTAACGAATCGACGCTGGGCGCACACTATGGTGCGCTTGCCTCCGCTGGAGGGTGTGCGGTACTGGCGGGAAATTTCCTTCTGGGCAACCAACTTGACGACGCGTTGACTCCTTCCTACAAGGCCATTTTCCCCTGGCTACAATTGGCATTTTTTCCGTTCTGTAGCGCGATAGCAATGATTGTGATTTGTCGGCCGATGCGAAAACAGACATAAAAAAACTGGCTTGTGATGGCCAGTTTTCCCCCATGCGCGATGAGATTAAATTTCAATCCAAGGGAGCTGGGGACTACGCTGTATTACTTGCGAAATTGCATCTGACTTGATTACCCTTTCGCATTTTACTTGGCCACCGTTCGCAAATTACTTGAGCATATCCAGCAACATTATCATTGCTTCCCCGAGGAACCCGGACACAAGAGTGAACGTGACTGAACAGCTGTTCTGTGCCAGGAGCTGAAACTCATAAATCTTGGTAGCTATACAAATACGTCGAGTTGCCTGGTAATACGGGTTGATCATTTAACAAAGGTAACGTTCATGCACTCACATCCGCTACGCCAGATCATTGAATCGTGTGACAGAGCGATCTCCGCTAAAGATTTTGACTCTCTGATGGAGAACTATTCGGAAGATGCTGCTCTGGTGGTTAAGCCTGGTATGATCGTCAAAGGTAAAGATAATATTCGCAAAGCGTTTATTGCCATCTCTGATTATTTTCAGGATCAGCTTATTGTCGAACAGGGGGATATGCAGGTCATAGAAGGCGGTGGTAATGCTCTCGTTATCATGGAAACAGTACTTCGTTTCCCTGATGGGCATGGTGGAATAGTTGAAACAACACGTCGCGCAACCTATGTATTTCGGAAGGAAAGTGATAGTCGCTGGCTTTGTACAATCGACAATTCTTATGGTACTTCTCTTTTGGATGCTGAAACTGTCTAAAACACGTTGCCTGAACGATAACGGGTAGTAGCGTCAATTTTAAAGTGGTTATTATTCATTGTATTTTTCAGGCGCAACGTCTGCTGCTTGCTCTCAGCCGAAGGTCAGATTTAACAGTGTTTATGCAATGTCTCCGCCAACTCAAACATGGGGACTTTTAGGCTGTGGGGGTAAGCAAGCTGCATACGTGGGGTGTAGTGGCACAGTAAATTTGGCCACCTGATTAAAGGTGATATTCTCACCTCAACACAAAACAGGTGACTTAATGAACAAGAAAACCAAACGTACTTTCACCCCTGAGTTCAGGCTGGAATGTGCACAGCTGGTTGTTGAT
>DATERH010000228.1:0-11643 GCA_035271785.1 Buttiauxella sp. | reverse complement strand
ATTCTATCCAGGTTCTAAAGCGGAAGTAGCCCTAAACATGGCCTGCTAAATCCCCATAAATTTTGGCACTGTTTGTTATGCCATAATTTGTTTATATTCAGGTAACTTATCATTAATGCGCCCGTGGAGGCCTGAATTGACTGGCATAACAAATGAATATCAGCAACCTGTGGGCAACGCTCTTCCCGAGTGGAAACCTTGCCCACGCCCGGAGCGGATTACGCTGGAAGGGCGCTATTGTCGCCTCGAACCGCTAGCTGACGCGCATACCGAGGATTTGTGGGCTGCGTGGAATACAGCAAAAGATGACCGTGGCTGGACGTATCTAAGTATTGGACCATTTGCTGAGCAACAGCAATTTTCCGATTTTATTGCCAGCGCCGCACAGAGCAACGATCCGTTGCATTATGCGGTTGTCGATTCCCGAAGTGGTAAAGCGCTTGGGAGCCTGTCACTGATGCGCATCGACCCGGCTAACGGCGTGGTGGAAGTTGGTTTTGTGATGTATACGCCGCTGTTGCAGCGCACCGTGCAGGCAACCGAAGCCCATTTTGTGTTGATGAAATATGCCTTTGGACTAGGTTACCGTCGCTACGAATGGAAGTGCGACAGCTTAAATGCCCCATCGCACCAGGCGGCCATTCGTTTAGGTTTCCGTTATGAAGGGTTGTTCCGCCAGGCGATAGTGTACAAACAGCGCACGCGTGATACCGCGTGGTTTTCGATTATTGATAGCGAATGGCCGACTCTCGAGCAGGCCTTTGAATCCTGGATTTCTGTTGAGAATATGCCAGGCGGTGTACAGAAAAAGAGTTTGTCACAGATTCGTGACAGCCTGAATCACCGTTGTCCAACCGATATCTGAATCGTGCGGCAAGGTATTGGGCGCGCACCGGGTGTCATCGTGTTGTAAGGTGGATAAGCGTGAGCGTCATCCACCTTTTACTTGAGAGCCAACTGCGGTTTCACCGCCATCCCTCGCACGACCATCCAATACGCCAGCATAATCGCCACCATCAACACCACAAACAACATAAACGGCGGCACCCAGGTCAGCATTAAACCGGTGAACAGCGGGTTACATGCACCACCTAACCAACCCAGTTGCTGTGCTGAGAAATAACTCGCTTTCAATCCCGCGGGGGCGATGTTATCCACCAGCATGTATTCACCAGGGGCAAAAATCAGCTCCCCAATAGTAAATACTGCGGCCGACAAACCCCATAACAGCAGGTTGTCGCCGGAAATCATAAAGCCTGCCAGTCCTGCCATAAAAAATAGCGTGCCGTAGCCCATCAGCTTTTTGATGTTGTCCGGGCGAATACGTTTGCCGACCATATATTGAAAAGCCACCACGACCATCGCATTGACTGGCAACACCACACCCACCACGTTCTGCGCCAGATTCGAGTCCGAGACGGCAATGGCATACTGCGATAAACAGGCGGCAAAAGAGCCGAATACCAGTGAGCTGAGGAATGAGGAAAGTGTGAAATACATCAGCGCCTTATCTTTGAGCATCAGGCTCGGAGAAAGCCTGACGCCGCTGTTTTGCTGGATTTCGCTCACTGGCACGCTATGCACATAACGGCTAATCACAATAAACGGAATGATTGCCGTCAGGCCGGATAACCAGAAGGGTAGGTTGGTGCTGTAAAGCACTGCCAATGTGCCAATTGGTGGACCGACCGTCCAACCAATATTGGCGAAGGTATAATTGAGCGAGAAGATTTTGGGTTTTTGGTGAATTTCCAGCGTGTCAGCGAAGTAGCCTTTTAGCACGGTCGCAAAGACCGAATAGGCGCAGTTAATTAGCGAGTAAAACACCACCACCAAAATGGCATTATTGACCAGTGGGATGGCCACAAATCCACCGAGGAAAATAACAATCGCCAGCAGCATGCATTTTTTCTTATCGAAGCTATCCGCCAGGATGCCAAACCAGAGACTAAAAACCACGCCAGCGGTGAGCGCAATCGTCAACGCCATACCAATTTCCGTTAGTGGCATGTTGTACTGCCTGGAAAGGTAAATGGTCATGAAGGGTAGCGTTAGCCCGCGTCCTACCGTAAGCAGCAGAGAAGAGAGCAGTAAAACACTGATGGAGAGTTGCTTGCCGGAAAAACGCGTCGTGAAAGAAACCATTTTATTGATTGTTTTTACTGATGATTAATGGGGGGTAATCAGATTTAGCATGAAGATTTGATGAAGTATAGAGGCGGTTTTTCAGGAACTGCTTTTTGTACTACCACGACGCAAAATGTTGATTGCTGGCACAATTGCTGTGTTTGGGGTTTTGGGAGCAATGGAACAGCAAACGCCGTTAAGCAGTCAATTTAAATAGTCATTAATCTATTAATCAATAAATTACAGTTCTTCATTGAAAGCTCTCAACTCCCCCTTACTGACGGATTCCTGTGCCGTAAAGGAATGGCGCCCTTGCATATTGATATGCTACGCACCGTAGCAGCGAAAGATTTTCAAAATCTTAATCTTGATCCGGGTAACCTTCATGCCTGAGTTGCTCTATCGCTGTGTCCATATAAATCGTGTTCCACAGCTCAATATTTAAGACTCAGCCCCAATTCCGCTCTGGGGACCTGCTCCAGCTCTGTGTGAGGACCAAAAGGCTGGCGCGTAGGCGCAGTCATACGCTCCCAGACCAGCCCGGAAGGCCTCGTCGAATGTTGCCAGTGTCTGCATGGCAACGGGCAAACGAAGACCACGTGCCAGAGCCTCGTTCTGCATCGTCCGTAGATCCTTGCGCATTGCATCAATAGTAAATGTTGCAGCAATTCCCTGCTCGCCAGCCAATCCTGCCGCGACAGCCGGTGCTTTGACTTTGAGAACATTGGCCCCGCCAGCAGTTTCGGAAAAAAGCTGTACCAGCCACGCAGGATCTTTTCCCAACTCTTTCACGAGCGCAAGCGCCTCACCGAAGCTCTGCCAGAACACAATAAGCGGCAGGTTGATAGCGAGCTTGGCCAATGCGCCACTACCAACAGGTCCCATATGTTCAACTCTTCGGCAGAGCTTGTCGAGCACGGGCCTCACACGCTCAATATCAGCAAGCTCTCCACCTGCCAGTCCAAGTAACTGTCCGGTTCGCGCTGGCTGTGTGGTACCACCGACCGGGCATTCAATGAAGCTGCCACCGGCTTGCGTGATGGCGTGCGCAAGCAACTGCTGTATCCCTGGGCCGACAGTACTCATTTCAATAAACAGTTTGCCGCGCGCACCTTCGATGAGACCTTCTGGTCCCCTGTAGACCGTATCGATGGCAGCTTCATCGAACAGCGACGAAATGACAATATCGCTATCCTGTGCGAGATTGTAAGGCGTTTGCGCGACCGGTAGATTGGTTGCAGCCGCCTTTTCGGAGGAACGATTCCACACTAAAACGTCCTCACCAGTGTCACGTAAGCGTTCAGCCATTGCTGCGCCCATTTTTCCGATCCCGGCAATGCCTATACGCATGTCAATTTCCCCAATATAATGTGGATAAGTAAGTACTATTGTAGATAGTCCATAACTGATGTTTTGCCCTCAAATGGCTGGCGCGTCGATGCTGCTGGCACGAAGTGCTGCCAGATCCGCCTGCTGACCAAATATGCCCCAGTTTTCTTCTTCGGTTTCATTTATCACCACATAGACCGGAGCCACAGAAGTGCCTGTCTGACGACGATCAAGAATCTCAGTCGCTCCTTTGATCAACGTTTTTTTGGCTGTCACATCCAGACCACCTTTGATGACATATATCTGGAGTGATACCACCGGCAACCAGGCTGGCGTGTCTCCCATAAAAACGGCATCAGAAGCATATTCGGCAAAATAGGTCCATACAGTACTGCGAACCAGAGAGGATTGTGGCAAGGCCTCGCAATCAAGCCCCAATGTCATCAGAGCACTGGCAATCTGTTGGCGTGCAGATACATCAAATGTGCCTGCGGGGGAGTGAATGATTAATTTTGGCATTAAGGACCTCTGTAGACAAAGCGGGGGTGAGAATGGATTCTGCCCAGGCAGGATCCATCACAGAGCAGTTAAATCGACTGGCCGCCGGATACTTCAATACGCTGACCATTGACCCAGCGATTATCCGGGCCCAACAGGCTGGCAATCATCGGGCCGATGTCATCAGGTACGCCCACCCGGCCAAGCGCGGTCATATCAGCAAACGCTTTGTTGTAATCGGGGATATCACGGACCGCTCCTCCCAGGAAGTCTGTCTCGATCGCTCCCGGCGCTACGGTATTGACGGTTATGCCGCGACTGCCCAGTTCCTTTGCCATGTACACGGTGAGTATTTCAACCGCGCCTTTGGCAGCCGAGTAGGCAGAGAAGCCCGGGAACGATACGCGGGTCAGACCCGAGGAGAAGTTGACGATACGTCCGCCATCGATCAGCAACGGCAGCAGCGACTGAGTCAGAAAAAACACCCCTTTAACGTGTACATTAAAGAGCGCGTCAAACTGCTCTTCCGTGGTCGCGGTAAAGTCGGCCATTTCTCCGTGTCCGGCGTTGTTGATCAGATGGTCGAACGTATCACGCCCCCAGGTGTCTTTCAGGGCCGTGCGCACTGCAGCCACAAAATCAGGAAAAGACGATACATTGCTCGTATCCAGTTGCAGCGCAACGGCCTTACGGCCAAGGGCCCGTATGTTAGCCACCACTGCATCCGCCGCCTCTTTACCATTACGAAAAGTGACAATGACATCACCACCATGGCGGGCAATGCTCAGTGCTGTATTACGGCCAAGACCCCGGCTGGCACCGGTAACAAGAGAGAGAGTTGTCATGAAATATCTCCTAATGAGTGAGAGAGTCATTCTAGCAGTCATTATGTGCTCATTGTTGCCCGATAATATTTAATTATTGCCTGATTATTTTATCTGTTTCTATTTAACGCTGTATTTGCTAGCTTTAGTGCATGTATGAATTTATTATTATTGCCTGAAAATATGAAAAACCTAATGCATTCAAATGGAGAACGCTCTACAGGATCTGTTGAGTTTAAGTCTGCCGGCGGGATTTCAGCTTTACTGCAGGTGGCACGACAGTACGCTGACGCACACCATAACGGAGCAGGCGTTGCTGCAACACCCGTTGATGGGGTGTTCATCCTGCGGGAGACCTCACCTACCGCGTTGCAATTTGCGATCACGAAACCGCTGGTCGCACTGGTATTGCAAGGCAGTAAACGTGTCACCATGGGCAGTAACAGCTATGATTTTGGTGCAGGCGAATCTCTGCTGGTCACGATGGACGTGCCCACGGTGAGTCAGGTTACCGCCGCCAGCGCCGACGCCCCTTATTATTCACTGGTCGTGGAACTGGACACGGCTGTGATTAGTGAACTGCTCGAAAATATGGGCGGGCCGGAGGCTGTAGCGAATTTTCCTGTGAGGATAGACCAGATTGAAGACGATGTTGCTGAAGCAGCCTTGCGCCTGCTCAAAATGCTCAGCAGACCGCGCGCGCTGCATGTGCTGGGCGGTCAGTTGCTGCGGGAGTTACATTACTGGTTGATGTCCGGACGACATGGAAGAGCCGTTCGCGCCATGGGAAGCTCTGACAGCTATGCCCGGCGGATTACCAGGGCAGTCAGGATACTTCGGGCTGACTATGTGAAACCGTTGCGAATAAAATCCCTTGCGGATGCAGCAGGTATGAGCCTCTCTGTGTTTCATACGCATTTCCGTCAAGTCACCACGCTCACCCCCCTGCAATTTCAGAAACAGTTGCGCCTGCTCGAAGCCCGGCGGCTTATGCTTACGGAAGGGACATCGATCACTATCGCTGCTCATACAGTCGGTTATGAGAGCGTAACGCAATTTACCCGTGAATATGCGCGGATGTTTGGCTCGCCGCCAGCTCGTAACATTCGTGAAGTCCGCGCACTTGAACGCCCGGCAATAGCCGGTGAACCTGCGGGTCATGGCTGATTTCCCCTCCGGACTCATCAGCCATGCTGAGTAATGTCCCAAATGTCACGTTTTTTCAGACGAAAACATACTGTGCTGGAGTTGGTGAGTAACAGAAAAGCAAACCTCGTCTGAACAGTTATTTTAGATACGGGTGCATACAGCGATGTTATTTTCGGGCTTTTCCACCTGCTTGGATATCGTTTTTGTCCAAGGATCGCGGACACGGGGGGAGCCAGATTCTGGCGCACCGACCCTAAAGCAGATTACGGTCCGTTTAACGCGATATCTTCGCATCGCCTTAATTTTGGCAAAAAAACAGAGCCACACTGGGATGATATTCTGCGGCTGATTGCGTCCCTCAAACTTGGACGACTGAACGTAATGTCCATCATGAAAACACTGCAAACGGGCGACAGGCCAGCCAGTCTGGCGCAGGCTATAGCCGAAATAGGCCGCGCTGATAAAACTATCCATATGCTGACTTACCTCGACGATGAAAACAAACGGCGAAGAACGTTGCAACAACTCAACCGTGGGGAGGGTCGCCACGCAGTGGCCAGAAATGTCTTTCATGGTAAACGGGGAGAACTGAGACAGGATTACCGTGAAGGCCAGGAAGATCAGCTTGAATCGTTAGGTCTGGTGCTCAATATTATTGTTCTGTGGAACACTATTTATATGGATGCCGCAATTCAGCAGCTCAGGCGTGAGGGTTATCCGGTTCTGGATTCAGATGTTGAGAAACTTTCACCATTACAGTGTGGGCATATCAATATGCAGGGACGCTATTCATTTACAGTGCCGGAATCCGTCAGTAAGGGGGAGCTGAGAGCATTCAATGAAGATGCATAATTTATTGATTAATAAATTAATGACCATTTAAATTGACCGCTAACGGCGTTTACTGTTCGGTTACTCCCCAAACCCCTGTTTCAGGGCAGTTGATACTGCGGCGCCATGCACCGGGTGCCTGTCCATACTGGCGCTTAAAGCTGCGGTTGAAGGACTGTTGTGAGTCAAAGCCCAGACTGATCGCCACGTTCAAAATCGGTTCGTCGCTGTGGGTTAAGCGCTCGACCGATTTTTGCAGCTTTTGCGCACGAATATATTCGGCGAGAGGATAACCAGTATGTTCCTTGAATATCCGCTGGAGGTGCCATTTCGAATAGCCAGCTCGCCTGGCAATGGTGTTAATGTCCAGACGGCTTTCAAGGTTGTTGTCGATCCAGTCGAGTAAAACGTCAATAACTGCGCCAGTGTTCATTTCGTTTCCCCCCCGTACAGCGTATTAAAAGCCGTACAGCGCATTAAAAGCATCTTTGTTTGTTGCATTTAAAGGTGGCGCGTTTTTACATTAATTGCAAGTTTTATTGTTGCATTTAAATCCTTACCGAAAACACGTCTTTTGCCTCTGACAAAAACAGCACATAAAGTGTATCAATTATTCTTGCACTAAATTTAGCACCTTCCTACAATCGCCGAGAAAGTGTATGTGCAATTGTTACAGATTTGTGGCGATGAACGACACAAATGGCCTTAAGTCAGCTCGGACAAAGGAAGTCGCGCGGCGTATCCCGCTGCGTCTTGCCCGGCGGCTACAATTACCGGAAAAAAAATAATGAGCCTGCAAAAACCCTGGGATAACTTTCATCTGAATGCGCTAGGAGCGATGTTACTCTCCGTACTGCTCGTCGGGTGCGATGACGGTGTCGCGCAAAACGGCGCGCCACAAGCTCCAACCGTTAGCGCCGCTAATGTGGTACTGAAATCTATTAGTCAGTGGGATAACTTTAATGGTCGGATTGAAGCGGTGGAAAGTGTTCAGCTACGCCCCCGCGTATCTGGCTATATTGATAAAGTGAATTTCACCGACGGCCAGGAGGTGAAAAAGGGTGAGGTGCTGTTCACTATCGATGACAGAACTTATCGCGCGGCGCTGGAACAGGCGCAGGCGACGTTGGCGAGAGCCAAAACGCAGGCCAGCCTGGCACGAAGTGAAGCTAACCGTACCGATAAATTAGTCAATACCAACGTGGTATCCCGTGAAGAATGGGAGCAGCGCCGTTCGGCCGCCACCCAGGCGCAGGCCGACATTCGCGCAGCGCAGGCGACGGTTGATGCTGCGCAACTTAACCTGGATTTCACCAAAGTGACTGCGCCGATTGATGGCCGCGCTAGCCGTGCGTTGATCACCAGCGGGAATCTGGTAACAGCAGATGACAGCGCCAGTGTACTCACCACACTGGTCTCGCAGAAGACGGTTTACGTCTACTTTGACGTAGATGAGTCGACCTACCTCCACTATCAAAATCTTTCCCGCAGCGGGCAAGGGGCGTCCAGTAATCACCTGGCGGTACCGGTTCAGATTGGCCTTGTGGGCGAGGATGGATACCCCCATCAGGGCAAAGTGGATTTTCTTGATAATCAGTTAACGCCGAGTACTGGCACCATCCGTATGCGCGCGCTGTTGGATAACGCACAGCGTCAGTTCACACCTGGACTCTTTGCCCGCGTACGCCTGCCGGGCAGCGCTGAATTCAAAGCCACGCTTATCGACGACAAAGCGGTGCTGACCGATCAGGATCGAAAATATGTTTATATCGTTGATAAAGAGGGGAAAGCGCAGCGTCGCGATATTACTCCAGGGCGTCTGGCATCCGGTTTACGCATTGTGCAGCAGGGGCTGAACCCTGGCGATAGAGTCATCGTGGATGGTTTACAAAAAGTGTTTATGCCGGGTATGCCGGTTAACGCGAAAACCGTTGCTATGACCGCCAGCACCGCCCTCAACTGAACCCTTACCTGAGAATCCGACACATGGACTTTTCCCGCTTTTTTATCGACAGGCCGATTTTCGCCGCAGTGCTGTCGATTCTAATTTTTATCACAGGATTAATTGCCATCCCGCTGTTGCCGGTCAGCGAATATCCTGACGTCGTACCGCCAAGCGTGCAGGTGCGCGCGGAGTATCCAGGTGCCAACCCGAAAGTGATTGCAGAGACCGTGGCGACGCCGCTGGAAGAAGCGATCAACGGCGTTGAAAACATGATGTACATGAAATCCGTCGCAGGCTCCGACGGCGTACTGGTGACCACCGTCACTTTCCGCCCGGGTACAGACCCCGATCAGGCGCAGGTTCAGGTGCAAAACCGGGTATCACAGGCCGTGGCGCGTCTGCCGGAAGATGTCCGGCGTTTGGGCATCACCACCCAGAAACAATCGCCGACGCTCACGCTGGTGGTACATCTGTTTTCGCCGGGTGGTAAATACGATTCATTATATATGCGTAACTACGCCACGCTAAAAGTGAAGGATGAACTGGCACGTCTGCCCGGCGTCGGCCAAATTCAGATTTTTGGTTCGGGCGAATACGCTATGCGCATCTGGCTGGATCCAAATAAGGTGGCGGCGCGCGGGATGACTGCCTCGGATGTGGTGACGGCGATGCAGGAGCAAAACGTACAGGTTTCCGCCGGGCAACTTGGCGCCGAGCCGCTGCCGAAAGAGAGCGATTTCCTGATCTCAATTAACGCCCAGGGGCGTCTGCATACGGAAGAAGAGTTTGGCAATATTATTCTGAAAACGGCGCAAGACGGCTCGTTGGTACGCCTGCGTGACGTGGCGCGTATAGAAATGGGTTCTGGCAGCTATGCACTGCGTTCCCAGCTTAACAATAAAGACGCGGTTGGGATTGGTATCTTCCAGTCCCCGGGTGCGAACGCCATTGATTTGTCTAACGCGGTTCGCGCCAAAATGAACGAACTGGCCACGCGTTTCCCGGAAGATATGAAATGGGCGGCACCTTATGATCCTACAGTTTTTGTTCGCGATTCCATTCGCGCGGTAGTGCAAACTCTGCTGGAAGCGGTGATGCTGGTTGTACTGGTGGTGATTCTGTTTCTGCAAACCTGGCGCGCGTCGATTATTCCGCTAATCGCGGTGCCGGTATCGGTCGTGGGAACGTTCAGTATTCTCTACCTGCTTGGCTTTTCGCTTAATACCCTGAGTTTGTTTGGGCTGGTATTGGCTATCGGTATCGTGGTGGATGACGCCATCGTGGTGGTGGAAAACGTTGAGCGAAATATCGAAGAGGGACTATCCCCCCTTCAGGCGGCGCATCAGGCGATGCGTGAAGTTTCCGGACCGATTATCGCTATTGCGCTGGTGCTATGTGCGGTGTTCGTTCCGATGGCGTTTCTCTCCGGAGTCACCGGTCAGTTCTACAAACAGTTTGCGGTGACTATCGCGATTTCAACGGTAATCTCCGCCATCAACTCGCTGACGCTCTCTCCGGCTCTGGCTGCTCTGCTTTTAAAGCCGCATGGCGCACCGAAAGACTTCCCTACCAGGCTTATTGATCGTCTGTTCGGTTGGCTTTTCCGTCCGTTTAACCGCATTTTCCACCGTAGCTCGAATAGCTATCAGGGGCTGGTTGGCAAAACTCTCGGGCGACGTGGTGCGGTGTTTGCTGTGTATGTGCTGCTACTCTGTGCCGCTGGAGTCATGTTTAAAGTCGTACCCGGCGGGTTTATTCCTACGCAGGATAAGTTGTATTTAATTGGCGGCGTGAAAATGCCGGAAGGCTCTTCGCTGGCACGTACTGATGCGGTGATCCGCAAAATGAGCGAAATTGGGATGAATACCGAAGGTGTGGATTACGCGGTAGCCTTTCCAGGGCTTAATGCGTTGCAGTTCACCAACACGCCGAATACCGGGACAGTCTTTTTTGGTCTGAAACCGTTCGACCAGCGTAATCATTCTGCAGCGGAAATTAACGCTGAGATCAACGCTAAAATCGCAGAAATCCAGCAGGGCTTTGGCTTCTCTATTTTACCGCCGCCGATTTTAGGGCTGGGCCAGGGTTCTGGCTATTCGCTGTACATCCAGGATCGCGGTGGTCTTGGCTATGGCGCGCTGCAAAACGCGGTGAACACGATGTCCGGTGCGATTATGCAGACGCCGGGGATGCATTTCCCAATCTCAACCTACCAGGCTAACGTTCCGCAGCTGGATGTGCAGGTTGATCGTGATAAAGCGAAAGCGCAGGGCGTCTCGCTGACCGATATTTATGGTACGCTGCAAACCTATCTGGGTTCGTCTTATGTGAATGATTTTAATCAGTTCGGCCGTACCTGGCGCGTGATGGCGCAGGCCGACGGGCAGTTCCGTGACAGCGTGGAAGACATTGCGAATCTGCGCACCCGTAATAGCCAGGGTGAAATGGTGCCGATTGGCAGTATGGTGAATATCACGACCACCTACGGCCCGGACCCGGTGATTCGTTACAACGGTTACCCGGCGGCGGATCTGATTGGCGATGCCGACCCACGCGTACTTTCGTCCTCGCAGGCGATGGCGCAACTGGACGGAATGTCGAAGCAGATCCTGCCGAACGGGATGAACATTGAATGGACGGACCTGAGCTTCCAGCAGGCCACACAGGGCAATACGGCGCTGATCGTCTTCCCGGTCGCGGTGTTGCTGGCGTTCCTGGTGCTGGCGGCGCTGTATGAAAGCTGGACGCTGCCGCTGGCGGTGATCCTCATCGTGCCGATGACCCTGCTCTCCGCGCTGTTTGGCGTCTGGCTAACCGGTGGCGATAACAACGTGTTCGTGCAGGTAGGGCTGGTGGTGCTGATGGGGCTGGCGTGTAAAAACGCGATTCTTATCGTGGAGTTTGCCCGCGAGCTGGAAATTCAGGGCAAAGGGATTATGG
>DATERH010000227.1:0-8221 GCA_035271785.1 Buttiauxella sp. | reverse complement strand
CCCCTCCTGACAATCCGATCCTTGAGCTATAACGGTAAATGGGGCATAACACCCTTACCGAAACTTCATGGGATGGAAGACAATGAAATTTCTCGGAAAGCTAATTATTGCGTTATTGGTTGTCGTACTGGTTGCGTTAATAGCCGCGTACCTTTTGCTACAAACTCGCTGGGGAGCAGCCCAGGTCAACAATTGGGTCAATGAGAAAAGTGATTACACATTCTCTTTCGAAGAGATGGAGCACCGCTGGGCATCGCCCACGCATATCACTCTGACGAATGTCACCTTTGGGCGTAAAGGCCAACCTGCAACGCTGGTTGCGCAAAATATCGATATCGGCCTGAGTTCCAGGCAGTTTTCAGAGCCTATGCACGTCGACAAGATCCTGTTGCAAAACGGAACGCTAAATATCAGCCCTAATGCCGCACCGCTACCATTTCAGGCCGACATGTTGCAATTAAGCGATATGGCGCTTAACAGTCCAAATACCGAATGGGATTTACACGCGCAACGTGTCAACGGTGGCGTAATGCCATGGCAGCCACAGCAAGGCAGAGTACTGGGAAATACCGCGGATATTCAATTTAGTGCGGGTTCCATGACGCTCAACGGAGTTGCCGCCACCAACGTACTGTTACAGGGTGCGATTAATAACGAACAGGTGGCACTCTCGACCATAGGTGCGGATATGGCTCGCGGTTCGCTGACTGGCAATGCAAATCGCCTTGCGGATGGCTCATGGAAAATTGGCAGTCTGCGTTTGAACGACATCCGTCTGCAAACGGAAAAATCTATTCCCGATTTCCTCGCACCGCTGGCCACCGTCCCTTCTCTTAAAATTGATAGTCTGGAAGTCACAGATGCGCGACTGGAAGGCAAAGACTGGGCGGTCACTGATTTAGACCTGAGTTTGCGTAATTTGACGCTGGCAGATGGCGGATGGCTCAGTGACGACGGGCGGCTATCGATGAATGCCAGTGACTTTATCAATGGCTCTCTGCATCTGAATGATCCGATTGTGAATATCGATTTTAGCCCACAATCCACCACAATACGCCAGTTCACCTCGCGCTGGGAAAGAGGGATGGTTCGCGCTTCAGGCGTTTGGTTACGTAATGAGAAAAAACTGGCGCTGGATGAGCTGGTTTTTGCCGGCCTTGAATATACGCTGCCGGAAGACTGGAAAGCTCGTTGGATGGATCCTCTGCCGGCATGGCTGCAGTCAGTGACGATTAAAAAGCTTTCGGCAAACCGCAACCTGGTTATTGATATCGATCCGACCTTCCCATTCCAGTTCACCGCGCTAGATGGTACGGCGAACAATGTTGAAGTTGCGCGCAACGGCCAGTGGGGGATCTGGAGTGGTAACGCCACGCTGAACGCGTCGTCAGCCACCTTCAATCGTGTTGATGTGCGTCGCCCATCAATTTCGTTGAATGCCACGGACAACCAGATTTCAATTACAGAGCTGAGCGCTTTTGCAGGTGAAGGAATGCTGGAAGCAACGGGGGCCATTTCGCAGGCTCCCCAGCGTAACGCAGTTGTCAATTTGCGAGGGCGTTCGGTGCCGGTAAACGTGTTGCAACAATGGGGATGGCCGGTCGTACCGCTGGAGGGGAATGGAAACTTGCAACTTTCCGTCACGGGAAATCTTGCTGCGCAAATGCCTCTCAAACCAACGGTGAACGGCACGTTACAAGCCACCAGCACCGACGGTCAACAAGTGCAGCAAACCATGCACAATGGGGAAGTCCCCGGCGCATCATATATACCCTAAATAATTCGAGGTGCTGGCCCCGAAGGGCCGAGGCCGCAGACCGAGTAACGCAGCAAAGGTGCTTATCCCCAGGAGCTTACTTGAGAAGTGACTGGGGTCAGTGAGTGCAGCCAACACCCCTGCAAGTTGAAGGATGACGGGGATAAGTTACTCTTCTTCGTTCCCACCCTCTTCGAGTGAGCCAAAAGGTTTAGCTGGCAGCACCAGATACACCCCTTCAAAAACAGCCCCTTGAGTGTCATCACCGAAAAGCTCAACTTGCAATGCAACGCGAGCTTTGCGGCCACGCGCCAGGCGGTCAAGATCACCGCTTAGTGACCCCAAATCGGCAATCGCCCCCGGCCTTCCGGTGATCGGGCTGCTATATCGAATGTGTGCGTCCGCGAGAATAATCGTGCCACCGAGATGACGTTCCCGAAGCATTAACCAAATCAGCCCCCACCCCGTCAGCGTGGCAAGAGAAAACAGGCTGCCTGCGAATAACGTCTGATGAAGGTTTTGATTGCCTGCTTCCGGCATGGTGGTAATGAATTTCTGCCCGGTGTATTGCAAGATACGCACACCCATTTTTTCACTTAATGGAATATGCTGATACCAGGCTTGTTGTAGCTGCCCGCACCAGTCAGCCCGATGAAGAATGTCATCCAGAGAGGCAACCGGTTTTATCATCAGATAATGGCGAATAGGGGTGGTCGAAGGCGTGGTGATTTCGCCCTGATTCTCAAAGCCCAGCTTGGCAAAAAACTCGACGGCATCTTCGCGTGCGCTACACACCACACGTTTGACCCCTTCCTGGCGCGCGACAGACTCAAGCGTCATCGCCACCAGCGTACCCAGCCCTTTATCTTGTACGGACGGGTGAACCGCCATGAAGCGGATAGCCGCTTCGTTATCGGCATTGATGTACAAGCGGCCAATGGCAACGATATTCCCTTCTTCGTCCACCACCATTTGGTGATGAGCCATGGCATCCCAGGCGTCTCGCTCGGAGCCTTTGGGTTGATGCAGAGGCTTGCGCAACATCTCCCAACGAAACTGGTAATAGAGCTCAAGCTCTTCTTCGGTTTGCGGTACGCGAAGGTGATACATACATGTACTCTCTCTTGTTACGCGGGACCGTAAATGCTGCGGACTCAGACCTGTAACCAAAACGTCACCGGACCATCGTTGGTCAGGCTGACCTGCATGTCTGCGGCAAATCGCCCTGTTTCGGCTACGATGCCCTGTTGTCGACAGCGTTCAACAAAGTATTCATACAACTCTTCAGCAAGTTGTGGTGTTGCACCAACCGAGAAGCTCGGGCGCATTCCACGTTCTGTGTCGGCGGCGAGAGTAAACTGCGACACCACCAGCACACTGCCACCTGCTTGCTGAACATTCAGGTTCATTTTATCGTTTTCATCGCCAAAAATACGGTAACCCAAAACCCGCTCGCAAAGGCGATTCGCTTTCTGTTCGTTATCATCCTTTTCGACACCCAATAACACTAAAAGTCCTGGGCCAATTTCACCCGTCACTTCACCCGCCACGGTGACGCGAGCGTGGGTGACGCGCTGAATTAATGCAATCATGGTTCTTCCAATTCTTCCCGCTGTGATTCGATGCGAAGTTTTCGGTAATCGCCGAGAGTGACAGTAATTTCGGCTCCGAGCAATACGATACACCAGGTCCAATAGACCCAGACGAATAATATGGGGATCACGGCTAACACGCCGTAAATCAATTGATAAGAGGGAAACATGGTGATGTAGAGAGCAAAGCATTTTTTCCCGAGCTCAAACAAAAGAGCGGCGACCAGCGAGCCAATCAGCGAGTCACGCACGGGAACTCGAGTGGTTGGGACAATGCTGTAGAGCATCCAGAATGATAGCCAGGAAAGGAGCAATGGAAAGATGCGTAACATGTCATCAATCACGCTATTAAAGCCAGTGACCCACCGTAGAGACAGCAAATACGAGCTGATCGCCAGACTTACCCCAGCCAACAACGGCCCAAGCGTTAAAATCATCCAGTAAACCGCAAACGAGTAGATTTTTGGACGTGTGCGCGAGCTGCGCCAGATAGTGTTTAGTGCGCTATCCACGGCATACATCAGCAATAATGCGGTGACGATAAGCCCGCAGGCACCCACCGCCGTCATTTTAGTAGAGTTAGCGACGAACTGTTCGATATAGCTCTGAATAATGTCGCCAGTAGCAGGCATAAAGTTTGAGAAAACGAAGTGGCGCAACTGGACACTGATATCGGCAAACATAGGGAATGCCGCAAACAACGCAAATACCACCGCAACTAAAGGTACCAGTGAGAGCAATGACACGTAAGCAAGGTTCCCTGCAAGCGTGGTCATATTGTCCTGGTCGATACGGTGCCAGAGCAACTTTCCCCAGGCAATACAGGGGCTGAGCTGCTTACTCATTTTGCGATGAACGTCTTTTATCATAGGCCTTTTGCGAAGTAGCCAGGCACCGTGTCTTTTCCGGTCACCAAAATGCTGGTGATACCCAACTGTTGAGCTCCTTTAATATTATCGACGTTGTCGTCAAAAAAGACCGCCTCACTCGCAGAAAAACCCTCTGTTTCGAGTAGTTTTTGATAAATCTCTGTATCGGGTTTACGCATGCCCATTTCCTGAGACAGGTAGATTTTATCTGCCGCCTGAGCAATTTGCGGATATTCACCAGGCCAGAAATAAGTGTGTAAGCGATTAGTATTAGAGAGCACAACAACACGATGGCCCTGTTCGCGAAGCTTGTTCATCACGTCGATAACGTCAGGGCGTAAACCGACAAAGATTGCCTGCCATCCTGCGGAAAATTGTTCGAAGCTCAGTGCCATACCCATTTCTTCACTCACTGCTTCAGCAAATTCTTCATCACTAATTTGCCCGCGTTCGTGGCGTTTGAAAGCATCCCCCATCACAAAGCTTTTTTGCAAATTCGCTAGCGGTACGCGGCTGTAATCGCTCCACACCCCCATCACGCGATTGAAGTCGATATCAACAATGACGTTGCCTAAATCAAAGATATACAGCATAAGCCTCTCCTTTGCGCATGGACAAATAACTGTAGCGGTTATCGGAGAAGGTAGATAGTCCGTGTGACAACGGGGTGTCAACGAATGCGAGCCAGATCGTTAATCTGACAGAAAGGTGTAAACAGTGGATGTGGCTGGCGCTTATCCCCCTACGATACTGAGCCAATTCAGAACATTATGAAGACTTCCTCGAAATGGTCTTTAGTTCTGGATAAAGCAAAAAAAAGCCCCGCCTAAACAGGCAGGGCTTCAATGCTTTGCAGGAAAGAAACTTACGCTTCTTTGCCGCCACGACCCGCGCGTTTGCGGTCGTTTTCAGTCAGGTGACGTTTACGAATACGGACAGAAGTAGGTGTTACTTCTACCAGTTCGTCGTCATCGATGAATTCCAGAGCTTGCTCCAGAGACATCTTCAGTGCAGGAACCAGCGTTGTTGCTTCGTCAGTACCAGAAGCACGCATGTTGGTCAGTTTCTTACCGGTCAGGCAGTTTACAGTCAGGTCGTTAGAACGACTGTGAATACCGATGATCTGGCCTTCGTAAACTTCTGCACCGTGACCCAGGAACAACTTGCCGCGATCTTGCAGACCGAACAGAGCAAACGCTACCGCTTTACCCTGGCCGTTAGAAATCAGCACGCCGTTCTGACGTTGGCCGATTTCGCCTGGTTTCACGTCGTCGTAGTGGCTGAATGTGGAGTACAGCAGACCAGTACCAGAAGTCATGGTCATGAACTCAGTACGGAAGCCGATCAGGCCACGTGCTGGGATCAGGTAATCCAGACGGATACGGCCTTTGCCGTCAGGGATCATGTCTTTGACATCGCCCTTACGCTCGCCCATCGCCTGCATTACAGAACCCTGGTGCTGTTCTTCGATATCCAGAGTCACGTTTTCGAACGGCTCTTGCATACGGCCATCGATCATACGGTTGATAACTTTCGGACGGGACACAGCCAGTTCGAAGCCTTCACGACGCATGTTTTCGATCAGTACAGACAGGTGCAGTTCGCCACGACCGGATACACGGAATGCATCCGCATCTTCGGTTTCGTCAACACGCAGTGCAACGTTGTGCACCAGCTCTTTGTTCAGGCGGTCAAGAATCTGACGAGAGGTAACAAATTTACCTTCTTTGCCACAGAACGGAGAGGTGTTGACGTTAAAGAACATGGTAACCGTAGGTTCATCAACAGACAGTGCTGGCAGCGCTTCAACATTTTGCGTATCGCAAAGAGTATCGGAGATGTTCAGCTCGCCCAGACCGGTAATCGCGATGATATCGCCTGCTTCCGCTTCGGTGGATTCAATACGCTCCAGACCGAGGTGGGTCAGTACTTTACCGACTTTACCGTTACGAGTTTTACCTTCGCTGTCGATGACAGTGATTTGCTGGTTAGGCTTCACTTTACCGCGTTTGATGCGACCGATGCCGATAACACCAACGTAGTTGTTGTAATCAAGCTGGGAAATTTGCATCTGGAACGGACCATCAAGGTCAACGCTTGGTGCTTTAACGTGGTCAACGATCGCCTGATACAGCGGGGTCATATCTTCCGCCATGTCACCGTGATCGTTACCCGCGATACCCATCAATGCAGATGCATAGATGATTGGGAAATCGAGCTGTTCGTCAGTTGCGTCGAGGTTGACGAACAGGTCAAACACCTGATCAACAACCCAGTCAGGACGCGCGCCAGGACGGTCAACTTTGTTGATAACAACAATCGGCTTCAAACCATGGGCAAATGCCTTCTTGGTTACGAAGCGCGTCTGCGGCATTGGGCCATCCATTGCATCAACGACCAGCAGAACGGAGTCTACCATGGACATTACACGTTCAACTTCACCACCGAAGTCGGCGTGCCCAGGGGTATCAACGATGTTGATACGGTAGTCATTCCATTTGATAGCGGTGTTTTTAGCGAGGATGGTAATCCCACGCTCTTTCTCCAAATCGTTGGAGTCCATCACGCGTTCGGTAGCTTCAGCACGTTCGTTACTGAAAGTACCAGATTGCTGCAGCAGCTTATCAACCAGGGTAGTTTTACCATGGTCAACGTGCGCGATGATGGCGATATTACGCAGATTTTCGATCACAACTTTGCCTCAGGCATTTAGAAATAGCGCGTTATTGTACACGTATTAATCGAAGGACAGAACAGGATCACAAAGAACCTTTGCAAACAATGTTGAAAGTAAGGGTTTGTGATCGCTTTCACGGAGCAAAAAAGGGAGCCACAACGAAAATTGCACCAATATGGTGCTCAATTCCCAGACTGAAGCACTATATTAGTGCAACCTATCCATCATGGTGCAGCCCTTTTGCACTATAGTGCGCATGATAGCGCCTTTTTAGGGTAATTTAAAAGTTGGCACAGATTTCGCTTTAATCATTTCAGGGCGAAAAGCCATGTTAAATAGAATAGACCCTTTGGATTTCGAGATGCAGGAAGGCGGCAAGAGAAAGAATCCCGATGAGCTTACACAGGTAAGTGATTCGGGTGAATGAACGTAGCCAACGCATCTGCGACTTGAAAGACGACGGGTAAGACCTCGTTACCACGACGACAATGACCAATCCGGGAGAGTTAAGTATGTCCGCTGAACACGTATTGACGATGCTGAATGAGCATGAAGTGAAGTTTGTAGATTTGCGCTTCACTGACACTAAAGGTAAAGAACAGCACGTCACTATCCCTGCTCACCAGGTGAACGCTGACTTCTTTGAAGAAGGCAAAATGTTTGATGGCTCCTCGATTGGTGGCTGGAAAGGCATCAACGAATCTGACATGGTTCTTATGCCAGATCCAACCACCGCGGTTATTGACCCGTTCTTCGCTGATTCTACTCTGATTATCCGTTGCGATATTCTTGAGCCAGGCACCATGCAAGGCTATGACCGCGACCCACGTTCTATCGCGAAACGTGCTGAAGACTATCTGCGCGCAACCGGCATTGCCGATACCGTTCTGTTCGGGCCAGAGCCAGAGTTCTTCCTGTTCGATGACGTTCGTTTCGGTAGCTCCATTTCAGGTTCCCACGTAGCAATCGATGATATCGAAGCTGCATGGAACACCGGCACCAAATACGAAGGCGGCAACAAAGGTCACCGTCCTGCTGTTAAAGGCGGTTACTTCCCAGTTCCTCCGGTTGACTCTGCACAAGACCTGCGTTCTGCAATGTGTCTGACCATGGAGCAAATGGGCCTGGTTGTTGAAGCTCACCACCACGAAGTGGCAACTGCTGGTCAGAACGAAGTGGCTACCCGCTTCAACACCATGACCAAAAAAGCAGATGAAATTCAGATCTACAAATATGTCGTGCACAACGTTGCTCACGCTTATGGCAAAACTGCGACCTTCATGCCAAAACCAATGTTTGGCGATAACGGTTCTGGTATGCATTGCCA
>DATERH010000226.1:0-16997 GCA_035271785.1 Buttiauxella sp. | reverse complement strand
CAGCCGCAACCAGCTCCGTGGCTGTACTGCGTCAAACGAACGGTTTGCTCACTCATGGACTACTCCTGTCATTGGCAATCGCTCTATGGTAGCGCTCAAATGGCTCAGGAGTAAGTATCAGTGTCCGAATTGCGCCATTGCTGGTCACAATCCAGACAGGTTTTGCGTGTTTGCTTAGAATTTACGCACAAACGGAGTGATGTCCGGCACGCTGACCGTGGTAGAAGCTTTGAGTTGGGGTGTGCCCAGATACAAGAAACCAACCACTTCATCTTGCTCACGGCAATGAAGCGCTTCGCGTACGGCTTCGTTTTCGGTCCAGATACCGGTGCGCCAGATGCCATTGTAGCCCTGAGCAATTGCCGCCAACTGCATGGCCATCACCGAACAACCTGCTGAAACCACCTGCTCCCACACCGGGACTTTATGATTGTCATCGCAGTAAGCAACAACAGCGATAATCAATGGCGCGCGGAAAGGTGCAGTACGCGCTTTTTCAATGCCCTTTTCGTCCAACTCTTCAGCAATAGCCGCTTTTTCCAGCACGTGGCTGAAGCGTTCAAGGCCTTCATTTTCGATAATAATGAAACGCCACGGCCGCAAGGTTCCGTGATCAGGTGCACGCATTCCTGCACGTATAATATTTTCCAGTGCTTCGCCAGCTGGTGCCGGTTCTGCCAAACGAGAAGCGCTGCGACGGTTTAGAAGTAGTTCAAGTGCATCCATTTGATAACCCCTGTAATGATTTTAATCAGCGAAATTAACACAGCAGTAGATTTTGTTACAGCTCGAGGGCTATTTCCTACTGACATTTGCCCTGGGGGTATTTAGGATAGCAACAACTTAAGCTGTCATTATTTCTATACCCCAATAATTCAAGTTTCAGCTTGAAGGATGACGGGTAAAGATACGGAGAATACATGCGCATTATCGGGCGAGTTGTTGCCGGTTTTTTTAAGTGGACCTGGCGTCTGCTTAACTTTATTCGAGAGTTTATTCTCAATCTATTTTTAGTTCTTCTGGTACTGGTTGGCGTCGGGGTCTGGACGGAGATTAACAACGCCCCGGCAGAGCCGGCGCGCGGAGCTTTATTGCTTAATATCACGGGTGTGGTGGTCGATAAGCCTTCGGTCAGCAATAAACTGGGGGTCATTGGGCGCCAGTTACTGGGTGCCAGTTCTGACCGCTTGCAGGAAAACTCGCTGTTTGATGTCGTCGATACTATTCGCCAGGCGAAAGACGACCGCACCATCACCGGTATGGTTCTGGATTTAAAAGAGTTTGCTGGCGCCGATCAGCCTTCAATGCAGTACATCGGTAAGGCATTGCGTGAATTCCGTGACAGCGGTAAGCCTGTCTATGCCGTGGGTGACAGTTACAACCAGGGGCAATATTACCTGGCGAGTTTCGCCAATAAAATTTGGCTCTCCCCGCAAGGAATGGTGGATTTACATGGTTTTGCTACCAACTCAATGTATTACAAAACGCTGCTCGATAAGCTGAAAGTGTCCACGCATATCTTCCGCGTCGGGACGTATAAATCAGCCGTTGAGCCGTTTATTCGCGACGATATGTCTCCTGCTGCGCGTGAAGCGGATAGCCGCTGGATGGGTGAGCTTTGGCAAAACTACCTGGACACCATTGCCGCTAACCGTCAGATTACGGCGCAGCAGGTGTTCCCGGGGGCGCAAGGTTTGCTCGATAGCCTGCAAAAACTCGGCGGTGACACCGCAAAATACGCGCTGGATAGCAAACTGGTCGATGAACTGGCCAGCAGCGCTGCGATTGATAAAGCGATGGTTAAGCAGTTCGGCTGGAACAAAGAAAACAAAGATTTCAGCTTCACCAGCATGTATGACTATGTGGTGAAAAAGCCTGCTGAAAAAGGTGATGCCGTTGCGATAATCCTCGCAGATGGCGCCATCATGGACGGCCAGGAAACACCGGGCCAGGTCGGTGGTGACACCACAGCCCAGCAAATCCGCGAGGCGCGTCTTGACCCTAAAGTGAAGGCGATTGTTTTACGCGTTAACAGCCCTGGTGGCAGTGTGAGTGCGTCAGAAGTGATTCGTGATGAACTGCAAGCTGCACGCGAAGCCGGTAAACCGATCGTAGTTTCGATGGGCGGCATGGCGGCATCCGGCGGTTACTGGATTTCCACTCCAGCCAATTATATTGTCGCCAGCCCGAATACCCTGACCGGTTCCATCGGTATTTTTGGTGTGATTAATACGGTGGAAAACAGCCTCGATGCGATTGGTGTTCATACTGATGGCGTAGCAACCTCTCCATTGGCCGACGTTGCGGTGACGAAATCGTTACCACCGGAGGTCCAGCAGATGATGCAGTTGACCATTGAAAATGGTTATAAGCGATTCATCACTCTGGTTGCTGATTCCCGCAAGAAAACACCTGAGCAAATTGATGCCATCGCACAGGGTCATGTCTGGACTGGGCAGGATGCGAAAGCTAACGGCCTGGTCGATAGTCTCGGTGATTTCGACGATGCCGTTGCCAAAGCCGTTGAACTTGCGAAGCTGAAAAGCTGGCATCTCGACTTCTGGCAGGATGACCCAAGCTTCATCGATATGGTGTTCGACAGCATGAGTGGTTCAGTTCGCGCCATGTTACCGCAAGCGTTACAGGCATATTTACCTGCTCCGTTGGCGGATGCAGCTCTGGCGGTCAAAGCGCAAAACGATAAGTTTGGCACCATGAATGATCCGCAAAATCGCTACGCCTTCTGTCTCACCTGTGGTGATGTGCAATAATTCATAACGTGTAAGGTGGATGGGTGTTACACCCTCCACCAATTTTTGCGGGTGGCATTGCATTACCCGCCCTTCATTGCTGATGTGAAACCATTCCATGCAAAAGAAATCCATCTACGTTGCCTACACCGGCGGTACCATCGGTATGCAGCGTTCAGAACACGGTTACATTCCTGTCTCCGGTCACCTCCAGCGTCAACTGGCTTTGATGCCAGAATTCCATCGTCCGGAAATGCCTGATTTCACCATTCATGAATATCAGCCGCTGATGGACTCATCCGACATGACGCCAGAAGACTGGCAGCACATCGCCGATGACATCAAAGCGCATTACGACGAGTACGACGGTTTTGTGATCCTTCACGGCACCGACACCATGGCATTCACCGCTTCGGCTCTGTCGTTTATGCTGGAAAATCTCAGCAAGCCGGTTATCGTGACGGGTTCGCAAATTCCGTTGGCGGAGTTGCGTTCTGACGGGCAAATTAACCTGCTCAACTCGTTGTACATCGCGGCTAACTTCCCGATTAACGAAGTAACGCTGTTCTTCAATAATCGTCTGTATCGCGGCAACCGCACCACCAAAGCCCATGCTGACGGCTTCGATGCGTTCGCCTCGCCCAACCTTGCGCCGTTGCTTGAAGCAGGGATCCACATTCGTCGTCTGAATACCCCAGCCGCGCCCCACGGCGAAGGTGAGCTAATCGTTCACCCTATAACGCCGCAGCCAATTGGCGTAGTTACAATTTACCCGGGGATCTCTGCGGATGTGGTTGGCAATTTCTTACGCCAGCCCGTTAAAGCTTTGATCCTGCGATCTTACGGTGTGGGCAATGCCCCGCAGCACGGCGCGTTCCTCAAAGAGTTACAGGAAGCCTGTTCACGTGGCATTGTGGTGGTAAATCTGACGCAATGTATGTCCGGAAAAGTGAATATGGGTGGTTACGCCACCGGTAATGCACTGGCTCAGGCGGGTGTTGTTAGTGGCTACGATATGACCGTAGAAGCGACACTGACTAAACTGCACTATCTGCTCAGCCAAAATCTGGATGCACAGACTATTCGTGAGACGATGTCGCTTAACTTACGTGGCGAACTCACTCCAGACGAGTAAGGAGAAGTCATGAAACGTGCTCTGTTATTGGTCGATTTACAGAATGATTTTTGCGCGGGTGGAGCACTCGCCGTGCCGGAAGGCGACAGCACTATTGATGTTGCAAACACGTTGATCGCCTTTTGCAAAGCGAAGGGTGATGCCGTGGTGGCTTCCCAGGACTGGCATCCGGCCAATCACGGGAGTTTTGCCAGCGTTCAGCGAACCGAGCCTTATTCACAAGGGAAACTTGACGGACTCAGGCAAACCTGGTGGCCGGATCACTGCGTTCAAAATAGCGCCGGCGCACAGCTCCATCCTTTGCTAAATACGCAGGAAATCGATGCAGTTTTCCAAAAGGGCGAAAATCCACTCGTTGATAGCTACAGTGGTTTTTTCGACAATGGCCATCGTCAGAAAACACAGCTTGACGATTGGTTAATACACCATGAGATTAAGCAGCTGATTGTGGTTGGCCTGGCGACTGATTATTGCGTCAAGTTCACCGTGCTCGACGCCTTGTCGCTGGGCTATGAGGTGACGGTTATCACTGACGGTTGCCGCGGTGTGAATCTGCATCCTCAGGATGGCTTGCGGGCGTTTCAGGATATGTCGGCGGCAGGTGCAACGCTCTATACTTTAGAAGACTGGCAATACATACAGGTCTGACTCAGGACGACAATAAAGCCCGGTAACGATTACTCTGACCGGGCTTACTATTATTTCACTATCAGGAATGTTGCAAATATTTTTATTTCGCCCAGCGGCCATTCGCCCATAATAGCATTGCAATAAATCTCTGCGCCTTTGGCAAATAATAGAAACGCAAAAAATCGCCAGAGATGAAAACCTTTATATCTGATAGCAACATTCGCGATCGCAATTAAACAAAGTGGCATATAAAGCATAAAACAGATTTCATCGATGACAAGGGGCAACATGCCGGCAGTATAGGACTGTGATTCCTCTTTGATAAAGATGTCATAAAAAGATAAATGTAATTGAAGCATTACCATGTAAGGAATAACGCCAGTTAACCAGCAGGTTTTCCATAATGAATAATCACCTTTTAACCAACCGATTAATACTCTGCTTGATCTCTTTAAAATATCCATATCATTGATTGAAGCATCTATTTAATTCGGATGACGAAATAGGGATGTTAATGTAAAAACTTACGACGTCAATTTCCGATTCCGGACTTAATTAAAATGAGTCGGCTATTCTTGCTCTCCCGTCAAACATTTCCGTCGCTCAATTGTCCAGATTTAACACGTGCAATCGCCAAATACTTTAGTTTCATTTCCATAAGCCCTGCAGGCATAATTGCCGCAGGGCAAAGGGGCTTGCTTACAGCTTGACCGTCAAAATCGGGGCGGGTTCGATACCAAACTCTGCTTTGAGCTGTTGCTTGCTCTTCATTACGATAGTGCCGTCGGTGCCGATAGTCATATGCTGCGGGTCAGTGTTATGTCGAGTCTGCCACATCATGACCAGTTGCAGGCTGTTCTCTTTTTGATCGGGTGTCAGTGCCACACCGTCAGGCCATTTCCCTAGCTCAACGGCAGTCACCAGACGTTGATAAACTTCCGGTGTCATTGCGTCTAACATTTCATCCAGGTTCATCATGTAGCAAGTTCCTGTGGAATAATTTGCTGAATCGATTTTTCAGCCTTCGATTTGTTCACCGTTTTTATCATCGGTGAAGTTTAACGACGCTGAGTTTACGCAGTAACGCTCGCCGCCTGGTTGTGGACCATCCGGGAAAACGTGTCCCAAATGAGCTTCACAATTATTGCAACGAATTTCAATCCGCTCCATACCGTGTGAGAAGTCCTTGATGTAACGAATAGCGCTGTCACTGACGGGTTCATAGAAGCTAGGCCAGCCGCAGCCCGAGTCATACTTCGACTCTGACATAAACAGTGGCGCATCACAGACCAGGCAGTGATAAACACCTTCGCGCTTGTTATGCAGAAGACGCCCGGAAAACGGTGGCTCGGTGCCATGTTTCTGAGTGACATAAAACTGCATCTCATTAAGGTTTTTTTTCGATAAATCAGGAGGTAATTGGTTAGCCATATGCGTACATCTCGGGCAGTGGGTACTGTGACTGATAACAGCATGATTCTAACAAAAAATTAACAACGTCGTGCAGTTTTTTGTTCTAAACTTAGCCCTGAATTTCTGGCTCAGCGCCAATTGTGATCCATGTCACATTTTTGTTGGAGTTGATCTTTAAAATTCCTCGCATCGTCCCCATTTGGATATAGAGCCAAAAGGGGAGCGCGAGGCGGTTCAGTCGTTCAAATGATGTCCATAGGATTGATTTGTCGCAATGATTGACACGATTCCGCTTGACGCTGAGTAAGGTTTTTGTAATTTTACAGGCAACTTTTTATTCACTAACAAATAGCTGGTGGAATATATGACTATCAAAGTAGGTATCAACGGTTTTGGCCGTATCGGCCGTATTGTTTTCCGTGCTGCTCAGGAACGTTCTGACATCGAGATCGTTGCAATCAACGACCTGTTAGACGCTGAATACATGGCTTACATGCTGAAGTACGACTCAACTCACGGTCGTTTCAACGGCACTGTAGAAGTCAAAGACGGCCACTTGGTCGTTAACGGCAAAACTATCCGTGTTACCGCAGAACGTGACCCGGCTAATCTGAAATGGAACGAAGTTAACGTTGACGTAGTTGCTGAAGCAACTGGTCTGTTCCTGACAGACGAAACTGCTCGTAAGCACATCACTGCTGGCGCGAAAAAGGTTGTTCTGACTGGTCCTTCTAAAGACAGCACTCCTATGTTCGTTCGTGGTGCTAACTTCGAAAAATATGCTGGCCAGGATATCGTTTCTAACGCATCTTGTACCACTAACTGCCTGGCTCCACTGGCTAAAGTTATCAACGACAACTTCGGTATCGTTGAAGGCCTGATGACGACTGTTCACGCAACGACTGCAACTCAGAAAACTGTTGATGGCCCGTCTCACAAAGACTGGCGCGGCGGCCGCGGTGCAGCTCAGAACATCATCCCTTCTTCTACCGGTGCTGCTAAAGCTGTAGGCGTTGTACTGCCAGAGCTGAACGGTAAAATCACTGGTATGGCGTTCCGCGTTCCAACTCCAAACGTGTCTGTTGTTGACCTGACCGTTCGTCTGGAAAAAGCTGCGTCTTACGAAGAAATCAAGAAAGCAATCAAAGCGGCTTCTGAAGGCCCAATGAAAGGCGTTCTGGGTTATACCGAAGACGACGTTGTATCTACTGATTTCAACGGCGAAATTTGTACTTCTGTGTTCGATGCTAAAGCGGGTATCGCACTGAACGACCATTTTGTGAAACTGGTTTCCTGGTACGACAACGAAACTGGCTACTCACACAAAGTACTGGATCTGATTGCTCACATCTCCAAATAAGTTGAGATGAGTCATTCAATCCTGAGAGGCGACCGATACGGTCGCCTTTTTTTTGGCCTTTGAACGATAGGTTGAGTCAATGATTAGCAAAATTTTTGCACTTCCAGTTATTGAACAAATCACCCCTTCCCTGTCCCGCCGCCAGATTGACGAGCTGGAAGTTATCGTGGTTGACCATCCACAAGCTCGCGGCTCTGTCACTTTGCAAGGCGCGCATCTGCTTTCCTGGAAACCAGCCGGTGAAGAAGAAGTACTTTGGCTGAGTGACAACACCCCGTTCCAGGACGGTAAAGCGATTCGTGGCGGTGTGCCAATCTGTTGGCCATGGTTTGGCCCAGCGGCGCAGCAAGACCTGCCAGCACATGGTTTTGCACGGAACTTGCCATGGACTCTGAGCGCGCACAATGAAGATGAAAGCGGTGTCTCATTGACTTTCGAATTACAGAGCAGCGAGGCGACTCGCAAGTTCTGGCCACACGACTTTACTCTGTATGCCCGTTACAAGCTGGGTAAAACCTGTGAGATGGAGTTGGAAGCGCACGGCGAATTCGACGTTAACTCAGCGCTGCATACTTACTTTAACGTGGGCGATATTGCCGCAGTGAAAGTGAGCGGGCTAGGCAACAAGTATATCGATAAAGTGTTGAATGCAACTGAAGGCCAGTTAACCGATGGCGTGCAGAGCTTCCCGGATCGCACTGACCGCGTTTATCTGGAGCCAGAAGAATGCAGCGTTATCCATGATGCGAACCTAAATCGCACCATCGATGTTATCCATCACCATCACATCAATGTGGTTGGCTGGAATCCAGGCCCGGCACTGTCTGCTTCTATGGCAGATATGCCAGATGATGGTTATAAGACTTTCGTTTGTGTTGAGACGGCTTGTGCCAGCGCACCGCAAAAAGCAACAGCTGAAAAGCCTGCGCGTTTAGCGGCGACACTGCGTGTAGCGAAAAAAGCTTAAACCATGTCTAAAGGCGTTTTGCGGCCCGGTGCCGGGAACGCCTTTTCCATTATTTCTATTTCGACCTGACTCAACTCAACCTTCAGTGCTGCGGCATTCTCGGTTACGTGTGCCACACTGCCCGCTTTAGGAATCGCAATCACCCCTTCATGATGAATGACCCAAGCTAGCAGCAGTTGCGCGACAGTCACCCCTTTCTGCTGGGCAAGAGCATTCAGCGCTGGATGATTCATTAATCCACTACGCAAGCGACCGGCTTGTGCTAACGGGCAATACGCCATTACCGGCATTTTTTGCTGCTGACACCAGGGCAGTAGGTCATATTCAATGCCGCGCGACGCGAGATGGTAAAGCACCTGATTGGTAGCACATTCGCGTTCACCAGCAATACTCGATAACTCCTGCATATCTGCGTAGTCGAGGTTCGAAACACCCCAACGGTGAATTTTGCCTTGAGCTATGAGTTGCTGCATCACGCTGACGGTTTCTTCCAGCGCAATATCACCACGCCAGTGCAGCAAATAGAGATCGAGGTAATCAGTTTTCAGCCGCGTCAGGCTATCCTCGCAGGCCTGGATAGCGCTCTGTCCGGCGGCATTCCACGGATAGACTTTTGAGACGAGGAAAACTTCATCGCGCCTGCCCCTAATTGCCTCACCCACAACTTTCTCCGCCCCGCCATTGGCATACATTTCTGCAGTGTCGATAAGGGTCAGGCCGAGATCGATGCCTGCGCGCAAGGCATTCACTTCATCTTTATGCTGTAAGGAGTTTTCACCCATATACCAGGTGCCTTGCCCAATAGCGGGCAACGGTTTTGATTCAGGAAAGAGAATTTGTTTTGCCATTACATCTTCCTTAAATGGGTATGGGACATGTGTCATCTGAACGTGAGAATTAATCGTTGTTCAACACAACCATTATCGCACCGGATCTGTCAACTTTTGGCCGTCTTGGCTGGCTCCATTTGCGGAAAATAAAAATGACCTTATTAGTGCGAATGCACCGGATACGCGCACCACTTTAGTGCACAACTGGCATCACTACAGGCTACTAATCTTCCAGGAAGGTGATTGATTCGACAGGACAGATATGTGATTTTTTTAAGATAAGTGAGAGCGGGAGTAGAAATAAAAACGGGACATAAATGCCCCGTTGGAGAGCACTGACTGCACTATCAGAAACTATAGGTGATACCTGTCATCAAAATACCCGACCACTCTTTATCAATCATCGGGCTATTGGTGACTTCATCGGCCAGGTGTACATAGCGCCCCATGCCGAAAACGTTCCAGCTATCTGTTAGCTTGTAGTTAACAGATAATTCAACATACGGGGCCCAGCTATCCTCAGGATCATAGGAATCTAAGCCACTGCGCAGTGACTCGTTCTTACTGATCCCATAGTAATATTCATTTTGGTTTTCGCTGCTCCACGTTATCCCGATGCCAGGAGTCAGTGTCAAACGATCGCTGTTGTAGCGATACAACCATGCGGTGTCCCAGTTTACGCCGTTGCTATTGCCCAGCGTGTCACCCGCCAACACCGTGCGCAGGAAACCATATTGCGTGTTATGCACGTAGGATAACCCCGCCATCAGTGTCGCTTTGCGATTATCTAGCTGGCGCATGCTTTTATAATCACTGTCCTTCGCGCGGAAAAAGATCGGCGAATAGTAGGTAATAATGGAAAGTTTGTCGGCCTGGTCATTCCACAGATAGTAACCTGCGGTTAACCCACGCAAGTAGAAACTCTCCCCTTCGTAACCCACCACCGGGATGGGGTACAAACGGTCCTGTTCGCCTTGGTACATGTTAGGCGTCACCAGAACTGCAGCGCCTAAAGACCAGGGGTCATCTGCTGCCTGTACGGCGGGACAAATTGAAGCAATGAGTACACCCAATGTAATAATTTTGATTTTGCTCACAATCCATCAAGTCCTTTAATCAAATAATTAACCTTTGGAGTTTAACCCTCTAGCTTTCATACCCCAAACTTTTTACCCATTTGAAACAACCATACCCAAGTTACTTTGAGATGCGGGTGTAAGCAACTGAACAACATCTCGCAATCAGGTTTCATCTTCTTTTCAGTTTTATGAATCACATGTGATACCAACCACTTCCCTTTACAACAAAAGGAGAATTATTTGGATGAGTTATTGATATGTCATTGAAATTGGCTTGTGGCCGTATGCAAGTTTTGCAAATGCCATCTACGCTTTATTTTAGGAAGATGAAATACGCTGAACGAGGCAATGAAAATGTCACGCTACCTTAAGACATTCAAGTTGTAGTAAACGCACTTACGACTTGAATGATGATAGGTAAGAGAAGTTGGCATAAGGGTTGCTCGAGATTCAGGAGACGTCTTCCGGGAGCCTCCATTATTCATACGAACGGCTCTCTAACCTGTGCTAAATACGAAAGGACGGCATGCCATGAATATATTCGATCACTATCGCCAGCGTTATGAAGCTGCCAAGGACGAAGAGTTCACACTGCAGGAGTTTCTTGCAATTTGTAAGCAAGATCGCAGTGCCTATGTCAATGCGGCAGAACGGCTATTGATGGCCATTGGTGAGCCAGTGATGGTGGATACTGCCACCGAGCCACGGCTGTCCCGTCTATTTTCGAATCGGGTAATTTCCCGTTACCCAGCGTTTGAAGAGTTCTATGGCATGGAAGAAGCCATTGAACAAATTGTTTCCTATCTTAAGCATGCAGCCCAAGGTCTGGAAGAGAAGAAACAGATTCTCTACTTATTGGGACCGGTAGGTGGCGGTAAATCATCACTCGCTGAGCGCCTGAAGGCGTTAATGCAGCGCGTGCCAATTTACACACTGAGTGCAAACGGGGAACGCAGCCCGGTGAATGACCACCCGCTGTGTCTGTTCAATCCGCAAGAAGATGCCACTATTCTTGAAAAAGAGTATGGCGTTCCAACTCGCTACCTGGGCACGATTATGTCTCCGTGGGCGGCAAAACGTCTGAATGAGTTTGGTGGCGACATCACCAAATTTCGTGTGGTGAAAGTCTGGCCATCGATTCTGGCGCAAATTGCGATTGCCAAAACTGAACCGGGTGATGAGAACAACCAGGATATCTCGGCGCTAGTCGGTAAAGTGGATATTCGTAAACTTGAAAACCACGCGCAGAACGATCCTGATGCGTATGGCTATTCCGGTGCCCTGTGCCGTGCAAACCAAGGCATCATGGAATTCGTTGAAATGTTCAAAGCACCTATTAAAGTGCTCCACCCGTTGCTGACGGCAACCCAGGAAGGCAACTATAACGGGACTGAAGGCATTTCCGCCCTGCCGTTTAACGGCATTATCCTTGCGCACTCAAACGAGTCTGAGTGGGTGACATTCCGTAACAACAAAAACAACGAGGCGTTCCTTGACCGTGTTTACATTGTCAAAGTGCCTTATTGCCTGCGGATTTCTGAAGAGATCAAAATCTACGAAAAACTACTCACACGTAGTGAATTGTTACATGCTCCATGCGCCCCGGGCACCCTGGAAACGCTGTCGCGTTTCTCGATCCTGTCACGTTTGAAAGATCCGGAAAACTCCAGCATTTACTCCAAAATGCGGGTGTACGATGGTGAAAGTCTGAAAGACACCGATCCGAAAGCGAAATCCTACCAGGAGTACCGCGATTACGCTGGTGTGGACGAAGGCATGAACGGGCTGTCGACACGTTTTGCGTTCAAAATCCTCTCTCGCGTGTTCAACTTTGACCATGCTGAAGTGGCCGCAAACCCGGTGCATCTGTTCTATGTGCTGGAACAACAGATCGAACGGGAACAGTTCCCGCAAGATTTGGCAGAGAAATATCTTGAACACCTGAAAGGCTACCTGATCCCAAAATACGCTGAATTTATCGGTAAAGAGATTCAGACGGCGTACCTCGAATCTTACTCAGAGTACGGACAAAACATTTTCGACCGTTATGTTACCTACGCTGACTTCTGGATTCAGGATCAGGAATACCGCGACCCGGATACTGGGCAGTTATTTGACCGTGAATCCCTGAATGCGGAACTGGAAAAAATTGAGAAACCAGCAGGCATCAGCAACCCGAAAGATTTCCGTAATGAAATCGTTAATTTCGTGCTGCGTGCTCGCGCCAACAATAATGGTCGTAACCCTAATTGGACGAGCTACGAGAAGCTGCGTACGGTCATCGAGAAGAAAATGTTCTCAAACACCGAAGAGCTGCTGCCGGTAATTTCGTTCAATGCCAAAACCTCGACCGACGAGCAGAGAAAACACGATGACTTTGTCGATCGTATGATGGAGAAAGGCTATACCCGCAAACAAGTTCGCCTGCTGTGTGAATGGTATCTGCGGGTACGGAAATCTTCATAACGGCTGAGTCAAAGATGGGGCCACGCAGTGTGGCCCCCCTGCGCAGTTGGCAAAGAAGTTTGGGGGAACTATGGCCTATTTTATTGACAGGCGACTGAACGGCAAAAATAAAAGTGCGGTGAATCGCCAGCGCTTTTTGCGTCGTTATAAAGCACAGATTAAACAGTCGATTTCCGAGGCCATCAACAAGCGTTCGGTTACCGACGTGGATAGCGGCGAATCGGTCTCTATCCCAAGTGAAGATATCAGCGAGCCGTTGTTTCATCAGGGTCGTGGCGGTCTGCGCCATCGTGTTCACCCGGGTAACGATCACTTCGTGCAAAATGACCGAATTGAACGCCCACAGGGTGGTGGTGGCGGCTCAGGTGCAGGGCAAGGCCAGGCAAGCCAGGACGGTGAAGGCCAGGATGAGTTCGTCTTTCAAATTTCAAAAGACGAATATCTCGACTTATTGTTTGAAGATCTGGCTTTACCGAATCTGCAGAGGAATCAGCATCGCCAAATTACTGAATTTAAATCTCATCGAGCGGGTTTCACTTCAAATGGTGTCCCCGCCAACATCAGCGTTGTTCGTTCGTTGCAAAATTCGCTGGCCCGCCGCACCGCGATGACTGCGGGTAAACGCCGCCAGTTACACGAATTGGAAGACAGTCTTGAAACGGTGAGCAACAGTGAACCTGCGCAGTTGCTTGAAGAAGAACGCTTGCGCAAAGAGATTGCTGAATTGCGCGAGAAAATCGCCCGCGTGCCGTTTATCGACACCTTTGATTTACGCTACAAAAATTATGAAAAACGCCCAGAGCCTTCAAGCCAGGCGGTTATGTTCTGCTTGATGGATGTCTCGGGTTCGATGGATCAGGCCACCAAAGACATGGCTAAACGCTTTTATATCCTGCTCTATTTGTTCCTGAGTCGGACGTATAAAAACGTGGAAGTGGTTTATATCCGTCACCATACTCAAGCCAAGGAAGTTGATGAGCACGAGTTCTTTTACTCACAGGAAACGGGTGGCACGATAGTTTCAAGCGCCCTGAAACTGATGGATGAAGTCGTGAAAGAGCGCTACGACCCGGCATTGTGGAATATCTATGCCGCGCAGGCTTCTGATGGTGATAACTGGGCAGACGATTCACCGTTATGTCATGAATTGCTGGCGAAAAAATTACTGCCGATGGTGCGATACTATAGTTATATCGAAATTACGCGTCGCGCCCACCAGACTCTGTGGCGTGAATATGAGGATTTACAATCAACGTTTGATAACTTCGCCATGCAGCATATTCGCGATCAGGATGATATCTATCCGGTGTTCCGCGAACTATTCCATAAGCAAGCGAGCCACTCTAAAAATTAGTTTATAAAAATCAGCCGGTTAACTTCGTTTTCTGGCTGATTTATTTCCTTTCCCCATGGCAAACAGTTCTCATGTTTTACTCTCACCAACGAGCAACCGATAACCGCATATCAATATGTGTCCAGGATTCACTTCGCCCTATTCCATCCTGTTGTGTTGCGTGCATGAATATCCCCGTTGTATCAACATAGTTTGCTGAAAATGCTCAGCTTACTGGAGTCAGAACATGGATGAATACCCATTCACTTCAAATTGTTTTTATTGATCAAAAACAGCCTGACCGATCGTCTAAAACGCTATAACTTTATATTCATTACTATGCAACTGCACAAAATACTGGCTATCTGTTTAAAAAGGTTTAAGAAATAGCTGTGCTGCACGTAAAGTAAGAGTTAACAATAAAAATAGCTTTCCCTTTATATTTCGCAAGGACCCACGATGATCTTCGACTCGACACTTTTAATCCTGCTGGCACTTGCTGGGCTAGGATTTGTCAGCCATAACACTACCGTTGCGGTATCCATTCTGGTGCTTATCATTGTCCGGGTTACCCCATTGAGTCAGTTTTTCCCCTGGATTGAAAAACAGGGACTGACAGTGGGGATTATCATTTTGACGATTGGCGTTATGGCTCCTATTGCCAGTGGTACCTTGCCTGCAAGTACCCTGCTACACTCGTTTACCAACTGGAAATCGCTGGTTGCAATCGCGGTCGGCGTGTTCGTCTCCTGGCTCGGTGGACGCGGCGTAACGCTCATGAGCAGCCAGCCGAGTTTGGTGGCAGGTCTGTTGGTTGGAACGGTTTTAGGTGTAGCATTATTCCGCGGGGTGCCTGTTGGGCCACTTATCGCAGCAGGACTTGTGTCGCTTATCATCGGGAAACAGTGAACAGCGCAGCTCGTCCTGGCCACGCTTCCTGATTAACGCTGTGCCGCTTTAAGCAATGCTTCAACTAACGGTGAAGGCATATCCTTTAATGCGTTACGTTCATGCTGGAAAAGTGTCCCGACAAAAAATGGATGCCCACGAAGCTCGACTACACGGATTTCACCTTGCTTATCCCATCCGGTTGGCTGCAATTCAGATGTCTCCATCTGATCGGCGAAAAAGTCAGCTATACCGTAATTGCAATGGTAACCTTCTTCAATTTGCGACCATCCATAAGCTTCAGCAATCAATGACCCGGGCTTAAGTTCGATAGCGTCGGATTTCTCCACCAGCGAACAACTTAATGGCCCAATCACCAGCCGTCCCTCACGGTTTGTTTCCGCATGACCTGCGTCGTCCCAATCCAGTACATTACGTGCATACTCGATAATGGCGTGCTGGAAACCACCGCACGTACCAAGAAAGGGAATTTGGTTCTCACGAGCATAACGGATTGCCAGAAAGGCACCGTCTTCATTTTGATAGGGACTTGCCGGAACGCACCAAATGGCGTCATAACCCACCAAGTCCTCAGGGCTTGTCACTTCAGGAGTGGGTAACCAATCATAGTCTACGGTAACACCAACATATTCAGCTGCGTTATCTAAAGCCAGAGGAATCGCCTGATGTGCGATGACTGTAGAGTTGTAGTCACCGACCAGCGCAACGCGAAGAGTTTCTTTCAAAGGTGATAGAGACATATATTTGATTATCCTTATGTTTAATAACACCTACTACATAAGGAATGATAGTTTATGCCTCGACCTTTTGCCTTGCAACGCCCAAAATTAGCAGGATGGCATTAAAAACGGTTCAAGATTCAGGATGCCGCCTGGCATTAATGACTGATGGTAGCCCAACTTGTGGTAGCTCGAAAAATTATGATGGTAGCTTTCAGGGGATCACACAGCCTGCTCTTGCTCAATCTCTGGCAATAACGTCTTGTCGAGTGGAAGCAGATATTCTGCGCGAACAAAGGTATAACCTTCGCGGCCATCAAAAGCCATCACGTTGCCAGTCACTAACCACAGCGAATGATTTGCATCATGCGGTAGTTGCATCACCACACCCGAGACAGGATTAACAAAACTTTCGCCCGGTTCGCACAGACCAAAAAGCTCGACTGACTTACCAATATTCACACGCCCGGCGACGGTACGGGAACCTATAACCATTGCCAGCATTCCCGGTTTTAACTGAAACATAAAACGACTCTGTAGCTCATTAAATAATTAGCTATATCAGAACATTCTTAGATAAAAAAGTAAACAGAGGCAGTTGAATGCGAATGGCGTTTTCTGGCGAGCGACCATTTCAGTCACCCGCTGCGTTAGCTTTAAGTCAATGATTCGGTTTTTATTTTATTAATCCCGGGTTTGCACCCAGAACGCATGGATTAATCCAGGAATATAACCCAACAGTGTCAGTACAATATTCAGAAGAAATGCCCAACCGAATCCCTTCGCTAACAAAACACCAAGCGGAGGTAAAATAATCGTAAAAATAATACGCCAAAAACCCATAAAAAAACTCCAGTTATTCAAGTTACATACCCAAAATAATTCATGTTGCATTGAGGCGGCAAGTGAATAACAAATCCGTCGGGAACGAATTTGAACAGCCGAAGGCTGCCTTTGGTGAGAGACAAGAGTCTCTCATTCATCCCGATAAGCTTACTGTAGTAAGTGATTCATGTGAGTAAGCGCAGCCAACAAAGATGCAACTTGAAATATCACGGGCATATACATTTAAAAAAGTAGACTCAAGCATAGTCTACCCAGCGTAAACCAACTGAAGGTACATCGTTAATTAATGTAAATAATTGCGTTAACCTTATAAAGGCTATGGAATTTGTGATGTGGGTAAAAAGGTGAGATTTGGTGAATTTTAGATAACAAAAAACCCGCACATGGCGGGTTTATTCACTTTGACTTCCGGCTCGGGCTATTCACCGTCTTCGCATGCGTCAGTCGCAGTATGCGTTAGCAGTCTTACAGAGCAACAACGTTAGTTGCTGATGGACCTTTAGCGCCGTTCTCAACAGAGAACTCAACTTTCTGACCTTCGTCCAGAGTTTTGAAATCAT
>DATERH010000225.1:0-5269 GCA_035271785.1 Buttiauxella sp. | reverse complement strand
ACATAGATCATATTTGGGAGTTGGACCTTGGCTAATATCAAATCAGCTAAGAAACGTGCTGTACAGTCTGAAAAGGCTCGTAAGCACAACGCAAGCCGTCGCTCTATGATGCGTACTTTCATCAAGAAAGTATACGCAGCGATTGAAACTGGCGACAAAGCTGCTGCACAGAAAGCATTTAACGAAATGCAACCAATCGTGGATCGTCAGGCTAGCAAAGGTCTGATCCACAAAAACAAAGCTGCGCGCCATAAGGCTAACCTTGTAGCGCAAATCAACAAACTGGCTTAATCGCCTTTTCGTTGGTAGCTTGAAAAAAAACCGGCTTATGCCGGTTTTTTTATGTCCAAAATTTGCCGCACTGTAATTAGCGCGGCTGTAATCGGCAGTACGCCGATTTTAGGCTTATTTAAATAAGGCCGAGTAGTCCCGATTACACACACGCTGTACTGACGGATGCTGAATCATACGTTCTGCAAATATCGCGTGATACTCTTCCATTACATTCTCAACTCGCCCGATCTCAACAATGTTCTCATCGCTATAGATTTCTTGCCCATACAGTGTCGGTGCGACGAAAATTGCGTTATGTGCAGCACCGAAGGCTTTCATCAATGCGGCATCATCGAACTCACCAAGAATTTCAACTTTCAGCCCCTGCACGTTAATCCAGTTGAGGATCTTGCGCCCTAACATTGAGCGACGTCCAGGAATCAATAAACGTTTGGTTTCAAGACAGGCAGGGAAAGGTAAATCCGGCACCGGGCTCTGGCTCCAGAAGCTAATGCCACATTCGCCGATTTTCACCGAGAACAAGCCTTCTTGCTGTGTTGAGTCAATTGGGCAATCGGAGATGATCATGTCCAGTTTGTGTTGGCTCAATTGTTCCAGCAACATTTCGTGCGTCGACTCAAAACAACGCAGGTGGATTTGTTGATCTTCAACGACAGCCGCATCGAGCACGCCACTGACCAGGCGTTTTGACAACGCATCCGCAATACCCACATCGAACAGCAGACTGGACTCTTTGCGATAGTTCACGATGTCCAACATTTCCTGGCTGAGCGTAAACATGCGATCCGCATAGCGGAAAACAAGTTGGCCCAACTCAGAAGGCACCAAACCCCGCCCCTGACGACGGAAGAGTTTACCTTGCAGACGTTCTTCTAACGCTTTGATCTGGCCGGTGATAGTTTGCGGAGTTAAATACAGTGCTTCCGCGGCTCCAACTACGGAACCCTCTTTGCAAACATGCCAGAAATAGTAAAGGTGATTGTAATTTATATGCGACATGTGTTTTCGCTCCCTGATATATATTCCATTAACTAACGGCTCGAAAGGAGCCGTTAGCCTTTAATTAACTATATTGTAGCTGCTGGTTGAAATGGCTTCTCAACATGCAGTAACCCACTACCGCTGAAAGCAGCGATCCTAACAAAATACCCAGTTTAGCCCAGGTAATCAGCGCAGGGTCTGCTCCCTCAAACGCCAGTGATGCGATGAAGATGGACATCGTGAAGCCAATCCCACATAGCACGCCCACCGCCATAATTTCCTTGCAGGTGGTTCCTTCCGGCAGTGTTGCCAATTTCAGCTTCAGCGCAGCCCAACAGAACAAGCTGATCCCTAAGGGCTTGCCGATGAACAGACCCGCCATAATCCCCATCGGTAGCAGGGAGGCTAAGCCCGCAAACGTAACGCCGCTCAACGAGACGCCTGCATTGGCGAAGGCAAACAAAGGCAGAATCAAGAACGCGACCCAAGGATGAAGTACGTGTTCCAACTCTTTTGCCGGTGAGTGGCCGTTCTTTTCTTTAAGCGGGATCAGGAAACCGATGATGACTCCAGCAAGCGTTGCATGGACACCAGATTTCAGCACTGCGGTCCACAGCACCACTCCGACCAGAATATACAAACCGGTACGACGTACATTGCAGATATTCAGCAATACCAGCACAGCGATGGCGCCTGCGGCAACAGCCAGCGAAAGGACGGAAAGATCACTGGTGTAGAACAAGGCAATGATAACAATCGCGCCCAGGTCATCAATAATAGCTAAAGCCATCAGGAACACTTTAAGTGCGACTGGCACACGATTCCCCAGCAACGCCAGAATACCCAACGCAAAAGCGATGTCTGTTGCCGCCGGAATCGCCCATCCTTCACGGGTTATGGGGTCCTGGAAATTGAACATTAAATAGATTGCCGCAGGGACAACCATACCACCCAATGCCGCAATCACAGGGAACGACGCCTGACGCATGCTGGCAAGCGAACCGCTTACCATTTCACGTTTAACTTCCAGACCAATCATCAGGAAGAAGATGGCCATCAAAGCATCGTTGACCCAGAGCAACAGGTTTTTACTGATATCCAAAGAACCGATACGCACTTCCACCGGGGTATTCAGAAACGATTGATACAACTCGCTAGTGGCACCCAGATTAGAAAGAAGCATTGCCAGTACAGCGGCAAGGATCAAGAAGATGCCACTTGAGGCATCGCTATGGAAAAAGCGTTTTAGTTTTTTTGTCATTCTTTCATCCAACTCATTCGAGCGCCTGAAACATTTAGGACATTAATATGTATTAATCATATCTCGCCAGACACTTCGATAAAAGCAGGTTATATTGCATGAATAACTCGATTAAAGCGAGTTGATTGATTATTAAACTAATCAAAATTTTATGTAAAAAAAAACCTGAATCAAAAAAATTTGATTCAGGTCTTAGCACTTCACATGTGCATTACACAAACGAGTGTGGGATTTAGCGGGTTAAATCATCGAAGAATTTCTTCACACCATCAAAGAAGTTCTTTGAACGTGGACTGTTCTTTTCCCCACTTGGCCCACCAAAACTTTCAGCCAGATCGCGCAGTAATTGCTTCTGCTTTTCGTTCAAGCTGACAGGCGTTTCCACCACAACGCGGCATAGCAGGTCGCCCTGAGCCCCGCCACGTACGGATTTAACCCCTTTGCCACGCATTCTGAACAGTTTGCCAGTTTGCGTTTCACCCGGTACTTTCAGGTTTACACGGCCATCCAGTGTTGGCACTTCAATCTCGCCACCCAGTGCCGCCATAGCAAAGTTAATCGGCACTTCGCAATACAGGTTATTGCCTTCACGTTCGAAGATTGGGTGCTGTTTAACCTGCACCTGAACGTACAAATCACCAGATGGTGCTCCGTGCTCGCCTGCTTCACCTTCGCCAGCAAGACGAATCCGGTCGCCGGTATCAACACCCGCCGGGATTTTCACCGACAGCGTTTTAGTTTTCTCTACACGGCCATGCCCATGACAGCTATTGCACGGATCTTTAATAATCGAACCACGACCCTGGCAATGTGGACAGCTTTGCTGCACCGTGAAGAAGCCCTGGCGCATTTGCACCTGACCTTGTCCATGACACGTCGGGCAAGTCTGTGGCTTGGAGCCTGCTTTCGCACCGCTACCATGACAAACGTCACACTCTTCAAGCGTTGGGATGCGGATCTCTTTGGTGACGCCACGAACCGCTTCTTCCAGCGTTAAGTCCATGTTGTAGCGTAAATCGGCACCGCGGGAAGCCCGTTGACGACGGCCACCACCGAAAATATCGCCGAATACGTCGCCAAAGATATCGCCGAAATCAGCGCCACCGCCACCATATCCACCGTGACCGCCGCCGCCCATACCGCCCTGTTCAAACGCAGCATGCCCATACTGGTCGTAGGCTGCACGTTTTTGCTCGTCGGTAAGGATTTCGTAGGCTTCTTTAATTTCTTTAAACTTCGCCTCAGACTCTTTGTCACCCTGATTACGATCCGGGTGGAACTTCATTGCCAGGCGTTTATAGGCTTTCTTGATTTCACGCTCTTCCGCGTTTTTCGGAACGCCTAAAACCTCGTAATAGTCTCTCTTCGCCATCTTTTTTGTCTGCCCCTAACATGCGTGCACGGGCGTAGAGGAAAACCTCGACGCCCGTGCTTCTATTCAAATCACACTTTAACCTACAAAAGGGCGATTATTTTTTGTCTTTAACTTCTTCGAACTCAGCGTCAACAACGTCGTCGTCTTTGCTAGCAGAGTTGCCAGCATCAGTCGCGTTGCCCGCTTGCTGTTCAGCATGCTGTGCCTGAGCCAGTTCCATCAGTTTCTGAGAAACTTGCGCCAGTTCCTGCATTTTCGCTTCGATATCAGCTTTGTCTTCGCCTTTCAGAGAAGTTTCCAGCGCGCTTAATGCAGACTCGATGGCAGTTTTGTCGTCAGCTGGCAGTTTGTCACCGGCTTCTGTAACTTGCTTACGAGTGCTATGCAGCAGGTGGTCACCCTGGTTACGCGTCTGAACCAGCTCTTCGAACTTACGGTCAGACTCAGCGTTAGCTTCTGCTTCACGCACCATTTTTTGGATTTCTTCTTCGTTCAGACCAGAAGATGCCTTGATGGTGATTTTCTGCTCTTTACCGCTGTTTTTGTCCTTCGCCGATACGTGCAGAATGCCGTCAGCATCGATATCGAAGGTCACTTCGACTTGCGGCATGCCGCGTGGTGCTGGGCTGATACCATCCAGGTTGAACTGACCCAAAGATTTGTTATCAGAAGCACGTTTACGCTCACCCTGAATCACATGAATGGTCACCGCAGACTGATTATCTTCAGCTGTGGAGAACACCTGGCTGTGCTTAGTCGGGATAGTGGTGTTTTTGTTGATAAGGGATGTCATCACACCGCCCATGGTTTCGATACCCAGAGACAGCGGGGTAACGTCCAGCAGCAGTACATCAGTCACATCACCAGCAAGTACACCACCCTGAACAGCAGCACCGATTGCAACAGCTTCGTCCGGGTTCACGTCTTTACGTGGTTCTTTACCGAAGAAATCAGTCACTTTTTTCTGCACCATTGGCATACGAGTCTGACCACCTACCAGGATAACGTCCTGGATATCGGATACAGACAGGCCAGCATCTTGCAGTGCAACTTTCAGCGGCTCGATTGAACGGTTAACCAAGTCTTCGACCAGGGATTCCAGTTTCGCGCGAGTCACTTTGATGTTCATGTGTTTCGGACCGCTAGCGTCTGCAGTGATATACGGCAGGTTCACGTCGGTCTGTTGAGCAGAAGACAGCTCAATTTTCGCTTTTTCAGCAGCTTCTTTCAGACGCTGCATAGCCAGTGGGTCGTTACGCAGATCGATACCTTGATCTTTCTTGAACTCTTCCACTAAGTAGTTGATCAGACGGCTATCGAAGTCTTCACCACCCAGGTGGGTATCACCGTTGGTTGCC
>DATERH010000224.1:0-2941 GCA_035271785.1 Buttiauxella sp. | reverse complement strand
ACCTGACGCTTCCAACACTCGCGTCAAGACAACTTCGCCCCAATTACCCTGAGTTTTGTTATCCCCTTTCAGGGCTTTGGTGAGATTCAGTGCCTCTTGCGCCATTTGGGCATTCAGCTGTTGCAGGCTGCGGATTTCATGCGTCAACGTGTGGCGTTCACGAGCCTCCTGACCAAAGCTCTCTTGCACCTGGCGGCGGAAACCATCCAGTTGTTCACGCAATGGCGAGAGTAAGCCATTTAAACTTTGGCGGTTTTGTTCTTCAACTTTGCGACCACTTTGCTCAAATATTCGGTTAGCGAGGTTTTCAAATTGCTCGCTCAGGCGTTGTTCGCTGTTGAGCATCTGGCGATGCTTATCATCGGCATTCAGGCGGGTTTGTTCCAGCAATGTAGAGAGTTCGCGGATATCAGCTTCTTGAGCACTGTTGATTTCGAGCTGGGTGCGTAGCTCGCGATTAAGCTGCTCACACTCCTCTTTCCAGTGCTGGTTTTGCTGCAACTCTTGCCGGGCCGCAGTCAGTTCGCCGTAGATTTCCCGTTGTTCTTCATGCAGGGCGGATTGCCGCCCAGCTGCGCGCAAACTCGCCAGCAACCAGCCGGTCAAAACCCCCACCAGCGCAACGCCGATACCGAATAAAATAGAAATATCCACAGTCACTCCCACAAAGTCATGCTATACCCAAAATAATTCAAATTGCAGGAAGGCGGCGACGCAGTGAATCCCCAGGAGCTTACTCAAGTAAGTGACTGGAGTGAGCGAGGAAAGCCAACGCACATGCAACTTGAAGTATGACGGGTATAAACATCAGCAAAATAAAATTCTGCTGTATAAATGTCCAGATGAAAAGGGATTTCCTGCGAGGTGTTACGCAAAGCGTAAAAATTAAGCCGGCTTGCACCGGCTTGAGGGAATTAGATTAAGCGACGCGCCGCTTCAACAACGATTTGCACCGCATGGCTTTCTGTTTTCTTCATAGTTTCAGCATTCGGGATCTCTTGCTGAGTACGGTTCACAATCACACCGGCAACCATCCCCGCGCGCAGACCCTGGCTTGCACACATGGTCAGAAGGGTCGCGGATTCCATCTCGTAGTTCATCACACCCATCTGCTGCCACTCTTCCATGGAGCCTTTGTAGCGATTAACTACGCGGCCTGAGAAGGTGTCGTAGCGTTCCTGGCCTGGGTAGAAGGTGTCAGAAGATGCAGTCACGCCAATGTGCGTGGTCGCGCCGATAGATTTCGCGGCTTCAACCAGTGCGGTGGTACACGCAAAATCAGCAACTGCCGGGTATTCCATCGGTGCAAAGTGCAGGCTGGCACCGTCAAGGCGCACAGAGGCAGTAGTCACCAGAACATCACCGACATTAATATGAGGCTGGATTGCGCCGGTCGTCCCGATACGCAGGAAGGTACGAATACCCAGTTGCGCCAGTTCTTCCACAGCGATAGAGGTAGAGGGGCCGCCGATGCCGGTAGAGCAGATGATGACTGGCTTACCATCTAATTCAGCACGCCAGGACGTAAATTCACGGTGGGCAGCCAATTTAACTGGCTTGTCCATCAGCACTGCGATTTTTTCAACTCGCTCAGGATCGCCCGGGACGATGGCAAGTGTTGCCCCCTGCAGATCGCTTTTAGTGAGGCCGAGGTGAAAAACATCAGACTTGGACATAACAGACTCCTGCATTGAATGGGTTGGCTTGCATTGCTATAGAGGTACTTTACAGAAGCACCACAAAGAATTTCGTGACGTATTTCACTTTGAATGAAACAAATTGCATTATTCTCAATAACAATAGTGATCAGGATCACGATTATAAAGATGATTGTTCATTAATTAGACGCAGAGCCTGTGCCCCTGCACTCGAAGTATGACGGGGAAAAGCTATAGTTATCGCACTGCGCTAACAATACTAAGGAGAATGCCAATGAAAGAAGAACAACCTACAGGAAAATTGACAGTTGGGAATTTTGCACCAGCAACCTCCCCTCTAGCTTCAACAGTATTGCATACCCAGGATGACACTATTCAGGCAGGGGAAACTTCGATTCCTACGCAAGGTGAAAATATGCCCGCCTATCACGCCAGGCCAAAAGAGGTGGAAGGGTTGTTGCCCATCGTGATAGTCGTGCAGGAAATTTTCGGCGTGCATGAACATATTCGTGACATTTGCCACCGTCTGGCACTGGAAGGCTATCTTGCCATCGCCCCGGAACTCTATTTCCGCCAGGGTGACCCTAACGATTATGCCGATATCCCCACGTTGTTCAGCGAACTGGTTTCAAAAGTACCGGATGCACAAGTTCTGGCTGACCTCGATCATGTCGCCAATTGGGCGGCAAGAAACGGTGGTGATGCCCATCGCCTGATGATGACCGGTTTTTGTTGGGGTGGACGTATTACCTGGCTGTACGCCGCACATAACCCTCAATTAAAAGCGGCAGTCGCCTGGTACGGGAAACTGGTCGGAGAAAAATCTCTGAATTCACCGCATAATCCTGTGGACGCTGCAATTAATTTGAACGCGCCGGTTTTGGGGCTATATGGTGCAGAAGATACCAGTATTCCGCTTGATACCGTGGAGACCATGCGTCATGCGTTGCGCGCTGCTAATGCTAACGCGGAAATTATCGTTTACCCGGAAGCGGGACATGCTTTTAATGCTGACTACCGCCCGAGCTATCATGAAGAATCGGCAAAAGATGGCTGGCAACGCATGCTGGCGTGGTTTGAGCGCTATGATCTGAAGAAGTAAAAGAAAACGCCCCTCAAAATGAGGGGCGTAAATTTTAAGTGCTACGCAAGTTCTGCGCCGCCTTCACCATGTTTGCCAAAGCCTGGCGGGTTTCTGGCCAACCGCGGGTTTTCAGACCACAGTCCGGGTTCACCCACAAACGCTCGGCCGGAACACTCTCAGCCGCTTTCTTCAGCAGTGC
>DATERH010000223.1:0-4248 GCA_035271785.1 Buttiauxella sp. | reverse complement strand
GGATTACGGGCGTGTGCGGCTGTGGGGATCGCTGGCGTTTGTTATCGGCTCTGCCATGACCGGCAAACTGGTAAGCCTGTTTAGCTATCAGGCGATTCTGGTGCTGTTGAGTATCGGTATTGCGTCGATGCTTATCGGCATGATGCTGCGCCCATCCGTCATGCCGCAGGGCGAAACCCGACATAGCGAAGGCGCGGGTTGGCCTGCCTGGAAGAAACTGGTGCTCGGTTCGTGGCGTTTTCTGGCCTGCGTCACCATGCTACAAGGCGCACATGCGGCATACTACGGATTCAGTGCCATTTACTGGCAAGGCGCGGGATATTCCGCCTCGGTGGTGGGGTACTTGTGGTCGCTGGGCGTGGTCGCAGAAATTGTGATTTTTGCTTTGAGCAACAAGCTGTTCCGTAACTGGAGCGCCCGAGATTTGCTACTGCTTTCTGGCCTGAGCGGCATTCTGCGTTGGAGCCTGATGGCGTATACGACGGATTTACCGTGGCTGATTGCCGCGCAAATCCTGCATTGTGGCAGCTTCACCGTTTGCCACCTGGCGGCGATGCGTTATATCTCGGCGCGGGAAGGCAATGAAGTGATACGTTTGCAGGCGGTCTACTCGGCAGTGGCGATGGGCGGCGGTATTGCCATTATGACCATGTTCTCCGGCTTCCTGTACCAGCACATACAGGGCGGGGTGTTCTGGATTATGGCGTTAGTTGCGCTACCTGCGTTGCTGATCCGACCGCGTCCCATCGCGTATACCCGTCATACTTGAAGCTCAATCAGCGTTGGTTGCACTTATCGCCCCAGTCACTTACCTGAGTAAGCCCCTGGGGAATCCTAAGTCTGCCGCCTTGATGCAATTCCAATTATTTAGGGTATCTTGCGTTAACACTCGATAATCTTGCGGATCTGCTGCTGCTGGTGGTCACCCAATGGCAGCGTGACGTGAATCAACGGTGGAGAGTAGAGTGGCAGCGTGGTGGAGTAGGGGGTTATCACCAGCGCCACTTCTTTTGGCGCTCCCTCTTTCTGATAGCTGTGAATCGTCAGATATTTAATATTGAGCGGCAGCAAGGTAAGTTCGCGTAACTGCTGTTCAATTTTTTGTTCAAGCTCCAGATTGTTGCCAGTGAGCAACAATACTTGCTTCTCATGCAGGTCATTTTCCTGCATTAACCACGCACCAAAAATAACCGCCACCAGACCCACTTCTTCGTCAGAAAAACGCATTTCATAATGAGATTCAAAATCGTTGAACACTTCTCGCGTGGTGCGCATCAGCCGCGGATAGAGCCGGGTAATTTCTTCGGGCAAACTGTTATCAATGCCGATGCAGAACTGGCAGCGATCCAGCGCCTGAGCGAGATGAATATAAAGCTGGTCACTCAGACCCTGTTCGTCACTAAACGCCAAACCTGCTTGTTCACGAAAACGCGCAATCATTCCGGAAATCGCGGTACGCAGCCGGGAATCCTGTTGATGGTTATCGCGGATTGGGTCGGGCATGCGCAACATAAGGAATAACAGAGCGAGGAATAATTGCTCATTTTCATTGGCCGATTGCAGCACGCGGCGTTTCCAGTGGCGGGCAATCTCAAGCGCCGCTAAGAACTCCGGGCGCATTTTCGTCCATGCCCGTTGCTGCTCGTTGAATTCAGGTGTCATACCCGCATGATGCTGATGCAAACAGTATTGCAAAAACAGCGTGATAAACTGCACGTCACGGCTGTCAAACTTCCGCTGTAAACGCCTTGAACACAGGCTAATCAACGCCTGGAGATTCTTTTCGTCATACAGCGCGGTTAAGATCCCTTGCTGTTTAAGCTGGGTTTTGAGTGCCGGCGTAAAATGTTGCTGCACAAAGTACGGAGATAAGCGCAATGCACGACGCAACCAGTGCAGTAAGCATAGGCGGCGATTAAGAGCCGATCCCTCAATCCGATAGCTGCCATCCTGTTGTGTGATGAGCCTCAGCTGGTGATAGCGCTGGATTTCATCGCTCGTGTCCGCTATATCTTGCAGGGCTTTAGTGTTATCGACCCCGTTGAGTCTCGCAAGTATCTCAGGGGTGACCGTTTGGCCCGGTAAATAGAGCAACAAAAGCAGATGGCAGCGACGCTGCGGACTGGAGAGAACAGATGGTGGTGGGGAAAGCAGTGTCATCATCCGCGTAACCAAGTCAAAGTTAATTAATGCTAAGAGTAGCTAAAGCTTTTGTCGTAGATCGTCCCATTTGAGCTTTTTAATTACGGAATTCTGACTGGCTCACAGAATTTTAAGTTTGAGAGAATAATGAGCGGAAAAATGTGTAACAGAATCGCGGTTTTTGCCCTGAGCACGGCGTTTTTTAGCCCGATGGCTTTAGCTCATCCTCATAGCTTTATTACGCTCGTGAGCACAGTCATGGTCAAAAATGATCAGTTAACGGGTCTGAAAATGCAGTGGACGATGGATGAAATTACTTCAGCGGACCTACTGTATGACGCAGGGGATGCGAAGCCTGACTCACCCGTCTGGAAGAAGCTTGCCGCCGAAGTTATGGCGAATGTTTTAGGGCAACATTACTTCACTGAATTCTGGCACAACGGCCAAAAAGTGACGTTTAACAATTTGCCGCCAGAGTACGGGCTTGCACGGGTAGGACATCAGGCGGTGCTAACCTTTGTGTTACCGCTGGCGCACCCGCAGCCGTTAAAAGGGCAAACCTACCAGTTCGCGACCTTCGACCCGGCCTATTTTGTCGATATGAGTTACGACCATCCTGGTGATGCCCGCGTGCCGAAAACATTAGCAGCACTTTGCAAAATATCGGTTAACACACCGCAACCGACTGAAGATATGCAGGCGTTTGCCTTGTCGTTAGATAAAGCCGATGCGCCGCCCGAAGATATGGAACTGGGTAAACAATTTGCTCAACAGGTTACGTTGCAATGTCAGTAATTCCTTCCTCCAGAGCCGATTCACGCCGTTGGTTACAAATGTGGCCGCTGGCGATTTTCTTATTGATATGCGCGGTTGGACTCTACTGCCTGTGGCACTACTGGCCGCAAATCATCCTTAATAGCGCATCATGGCAGAAATCGATTAACCAACAAATGAGCACGCTTTTGCGTGAAGTTGCCGAGAACCCAGCGCGAGCGGGTTGGTCGTTGCTGTCATTTAGTTTTGTCTACGGCGTACTTCACGCGTTGGGGCCGGGGCATGGCAAAGTCGTCATTACGACCTGGCTTGCAACCCATCCTTCGCGTTTGAAAAGCAGTCTTAAACTGACTTTTGCCGCTTCCTTATTACAAGGGCTGGTGGCGATTGGGTTGGTAACGGTGGTGCTGGGAATATTGGCATTACCGTCGCGACAGTTGCACATGAGCAGTTTCTGGCTGGAGAAAGGGAGTTATTTGCTGGTGGGTATTTTGGGGCTGATGTTGTGCGTCCGCGCCTTGCGAAATTTACAACACGTTCTGCGAAAACCTCAGCGTTTTACCTCTTTCACGCCGCATCATGTTCACGACGAAAAATGCGGTTGTGGTCATCAGCATTTGCCGACAGAAAAACAGCTCGAGGCAGGAGAGGACTGGCGTGCTCGAATTATGATTGTATTGTCGATGGGGATGCGCCCGTGTTCTGGTGCCCTCATGGTGCTGTTGTTTAGCAAAGTTATTGGCGTATATCACTGGGGAATGTTGTCAGCGCTGACTATGGCGGCAGGCACATCGCTAACGATTTCGGGCCTGGCGTTTTTGGTACACGGATTCCGTACTTTGGCTGTTCGCATGAGCGGTAATAAAGCACCGGTTTTATGGCGACAAGTTGCCTGGGCGACATTGGCTTTAGCGGGGGGAGGGATTTTGGTCTTAGCGGCGGTGGTGATGTGGTTGAGTGCTCAACCCGTGGTACGTGGAATTCGGCCTTTCTAAACATTTTGGTGGATGACGTTTCGTGTATCCACCAAAACATAAAGCGGGTAAGCAAGCGCTACCCGCTATCTGAGATTAACGCTTCAGCGCTTCACTCAGTTCATCACGCATAGCTGCCAGCATAGCTTTAACGACACGCGGGTTACCTGCAACGATGTTGCCGGTCAGCAGGTGGTTGTGGCCGCCGGTGAAATCGCATACCAGGCTACCAGATTCGCGAGCAATCAGTTCGCCTGCTGCAAAATCCCAAGGCTTCAGACCAATCTCGAAGAAACCATCAACACGGCCAGCCGCAACGTATGCCAGATCAAGTGCTGCTGAACCGGTACGACGGAAG
>DATERH010000222.1:0-26030 GCA_035271785.1 Buttiauxella sp. | reverse complement strand
TGGTTAATCCGCTTATTTGTCTGGCATGGTTCGGTTCTACAAAAAATCTATTCACGCCTGCTGCTCAATGTCGCGCTCTCGATTAGCGTGATTTTCTTTCTGCCATGGTATGAAACGCTTGGCATAAAACTCACCATCGCGCCCTTCAGTATTCTTGGCGTGGCAATAGCGATATTTTTGGGTTTCCGAAATAGTGTCTGTTATGCCCGCTTTAACGAAGCACGCACGTTGTGGGGGCAACTGGCGATTACCCAGCGTTCATTTTTGCGCGAGACAAAAAGTTTACTGGGCGACGATGAAGCTCAGATAAAAGCGTTGGTAAATTTGCAAGTTGCGTTCTGTCATGCTCTACGGCTGGCATTACGTAAGCGCCCGGTAGAAAAATCGTTGCAAAAATACCTGACCTGCGATGACTTACAATGGGTGTTGAAAAGCCAAGCACCTTGTAATCGTATATTGCTGCTGATGGGGGATTGGCTTGCCGATAAACGCAAGCAAGGCCTGATCTCCGACGTGGTGTGGAGCAGTTTGAATCATCATCTTAACGATCTTTCAGCGGTTGCCGGAGGCTGTGAGCGCATTGCTAATACGCCAATACCGTTCGCCTACACGCTGATTTTGCATCGTACAGTTTATCTGTTTTGCATCATGTTGCCGTTTGCGTTGGTGACCGACCTGCACTACATGACGCCATTCTTGTCGGTGTTTATTTCATATACCTTTATTTCCCTCGACACCCTGGCAGAAGAACTGGAAGAGCCGTTTGGTACGGAAGACAATGACCTGCCGCTGGATGCCATTTGCAACTCCATTGAGCGGGATTTACACGATATGGATGAGAGTGAGCAGTTGCCAGAGAAGTTACGACCCAATCGCTATTATCGCCTCAGTTAATGAGCTCTAGTTGATACTCTAAATAATTCGAGTGGCAGAAAGGCGACCAGGCCGTAAGTCCCCAGGAACATAGATAACTATGTGACTGGGGCGCACGGGTGCAGTTCAACGCATCAGTAGCTCGAAGTATGACGAGTATCAGAAGGGGCCGACGAAATCGCGCTTCCCTAACGGCACTCCCGCCTGACGCAAGATGTCGTAGGCAGTGGTGAAGTGGAAATAGAAGTTCGGCGTGGCAAACTTGTAAACATAGCTGCGCGCGGTAAAACGCAGTTCGTGGTCACGTGCCATCACGACGATTGGCCGCTCGTCGTCGCCATCGAGTTGTGCGTCGTTAATCCCTTGCATGAACACGGTGGTGGCCTGGATACGCGCCTGAAGCTGCGCGAAAGTGGTTTCATTATCTTCCATTACCGGCGCATCAACGTTGGCCAGGCGTGCAACGGCACGTTTTGCCATATCAGTTGTGATTTGCACCTGACGCACCAACGGATACATGTCTGCCGCAAGTGCTGCCGTAAGCAGGCTCTCTTCTGTTTTGCCGTTCTCTTTCGCCCAAGTGGCGGCTTTCTCAAGGATTGCAGATAAATTGGTTAAACCATGGATGAACTGCGCATTGGTTTCGCTGTAAATCGACATTGTTACTTCCTTTAGACATGACAAAAGTGATGGCAAGATTACACGCACTTTGCGCTTCGTGGATAGCAAATTCCTGCCTCAGGCGAAGCTAAATCCTTCATCTGCCCACCCGGTAATCCCACCAATCATCACTTTCACTGGGCGGCCTAAACGCGCCAGTTTTAACGCCGCGCGGTCGGCACCGTTGCAATGTGGGCCGGCGCAATACACGACAAACAGCGTTTCGGCTGGCCACTGCGCCATGCGTTCTGCCGATATTTCCCGATGCGGTAAATGAAGCGCACCTGGAATATGACGATGGGTAAAAGTCTCTGTAGAACCCACGACATGTAGCAGCACAAAGTCCATGTCTTGCTCTGTTATTGCACTATGGACATCGTCGCAGTCAGTTTCGAGACACAGACGCTGGAAAAAATGCGCGGCGGCAACTTCAGGGCTGGCAGCGGAAAAATCAGTAACATAACTCATAGCGACGCCTCATGACGGTTAATCAATAGTAGTGAGTTATCACTATAGAGTGCAGCGTGTGACTTGACGTGTGGCAGAAATGACAGATAACGTGAAGATCATGACAATCGCACAGGATAGACCTTTGCAAAACCCTCTTGTTGTCGCGCTGGCCTATGACGGGCTGTGCACTTTTGAATTTGGTGTGGCGGTAGAAGTCTTTGGCCTGCCACGCCCTGAAATGGGCGAAAACTGGTATCGATTTGCGGTGGCGGGAATCGAACCTGGCGAACTTAGAGCGACGGGAGGTATTCGGCTGGCGGTGGACGGCGGCCTCTCCCTGCTGGAGGAAGCCGGAACGATTATTGTCCCTGGCTGGCGCGGTGCCGACGAACCCGTCCCCGATGAATTGTGCGAAGCATTACGCGCGGCGCATTTGCGCGGCGCGAGGATTATGTCGATTTGCTCTGGTGTGTTTGTGCTGGCAGCCAGCGGTTTGCTTAATGGATTACAGGCCTCAACGCACTGGCGTTACACTGAAAAACTGCAACTACGGTATCCTGAAATTCAGGTGATGCCCGATGTGTTGTATATCGATAACGGCTCGGTGTTGACGTCCGCTGGCAGTGCGGCAGGTATTGATTTAAGTTTGCACCTGGTGAGGCGTGATTACGGCCAGTTTGCTGCCAACAGCGTGGCGCGCAGGCTGGTCGTGCCTCCGCATCGCGTCGGCGGTCAGGCGCAGTTTATCGAACAACCGGTGCCTGTAGCCTATGAAAGCCAACGCCTCAGCCCGCTGTTTGATTATCTGCAAAGCCATCTTGCGGATGAGCATACCGTTGAGTCACTTGCGGTTTTTACCGGCATGAGCCCGAGAACATTTTTACGCCGTTTTGCCGCGACAACTGGCACCACACCTTCACGCTGGTTGCTGAACATGCGCCTGTCACGTTGCCGTGACTTACTGGAGAGCAGCACGTTGTCTATCGACGAAATTGCCGAACGTGTCGGCTTTGGCAGTGCTGCCACATTGCGCCATCATTTCCGCGCCAAGCTATCCACAACCCCGGCGGCCTACCGCAAGACATTTACTTCAGGTAACGAAAAAATGATTACCTCACGCGAAACAACGTGATAGAGATAACTGTATTATTTGAAAGTTGAACAGATGAATTTATCTGGAGAAGATATGCGTAAATTAAATGTGTTGTTTTTTTCTGCGGCCCTGATGGCCAGTTCTTTGCCAATGGCATTAACGGCTCACGCTGAGGATGCCCCAACTGCTGGCACAGCTGCGGCCAGCTCTTCTTATGAAATCAAAGAGTTTCATGCAGATTACCAACCCTATAAAATTGGCGACGTCGTACCGGAGTTGTACCGTACCAAGCCTTATCAAATTGATGCATGGAAAATTAGACACTTGCCTGCACCCGAAGCGGGTAACCACTGGACGTACATGGGCGGGAACTACGTGTTGATTAGCGACGCGGAAGGGAAAATCATGCGTGCCATGAAAGGCGATATTTTTTACCAGCACTAACAGTACCAACCCCGGCTATCGCGCCGGGGTTTTCGTTTCAATCAGCCGCTAACTTAAATGCTACGCATCGCTTTAATCTTCGAGTAACCGTACTCAAAAATCATGTCAGTGGTACACATAAAGACAATCACATCACCCGCCCCGCACGCTTCCAGCGTTTCGTTTAACTCGGTATCAAACTCTTTTGACAGTTGTGGCATTAACATCTGCATGTCGCCTGGATAATCTTCATCTTCATCTGCTGGCATATCTTCAATTTTTGAACCACGCACCACATAAACCAACACGTTTTTGTCGTTGAACACGATAGGTGCACGCAGATGTTTGCCCGTAGGATGCTTAGCCATTTTGTTACCCTTTTGCTTTACGCTTGAAATTTCGCGCTATCCTCGCAAAAGATGAGGCGAAAAGACAGCCTCAGTGTAATGACAAGCGGTCGTTACCCACTAAGCTTGTCGGATATCAAAACCGAAACGAGGTGTGTATGAACCAGAAAATGGATGCTCATTGTCACTGTGGAGCCGTCGCCTTTACTGTGGAGCTCAGCGATGGATTTAACACAATTCGCCGTTGTAACTGCTCATTTTGCCGCATGCGCGGTGCAGTCGCGGTCTCGGCCCCGCTGTCTGGAATTGACGTTATCAAGGGCAAAGACAAACTGACTGAATACCGTTTTAACACGGGCGAAGCGGTGCATTTTTTCTGTTCCGTATGTGGGATTTATACTTTCCATCAGCGCCGTTCTAACCCGGAACAATATGGCGTTAACGTCGCCTGCATCGATGGGGTTTCTCCGTTTGATTTCCCCAAAGTGACGGTCATGGATGGTGTAAATCACCCGAAAGATGGTGGCGGCGGCGTGGCAGGATATTTGACCTTTACCGCAACACCATAAAATGTCACGAGGATACCCAGGGTATCCTCGTGAATGAAGATTAACGCCCTTCCCCCAGCCGCCAGATTTTCTCAGCGTAGCGCCCAACCAGCGCCAGCGAGATGGCAAGCAACAGGAAGAAAATCACTTTGTTGGTGCTATCCCAGAACAGCTCGAAATAACGCGTGTAGAGATTAATGCCGAGAAAAGTTAACCCGAAACCGCGCAGCATGCCGTCGTCAGTTTTCAGGCTTATCCAGATGCACGCCAGTGCCGCCAGCGCAAACAGCAGTGACCAGTGCAGCAGCTCAATTTGGCGCACGCTCTGCCAGAGATCGATATCGTAATTGCCAAATATCGACAAAATCCACAGCGCGATAAACAGATACAACAGCCCCATCGCTTTGCTGACGTTAAATAAATTACGCTGCTGTAATGGCGTTTTCAGCAAGAAACAAGCGGCCAGCAGCACTATCCCGAATAACACAAATCGAATCGGGTAGTTCATGCCGAGCCAATATGCCCCCCATCCGGAAACATAGCCCGTTGAGGTGCCAAAGAAACTGCCTAATGCCAACAAACAAAAAAGCCAAATCAGCCCTGAACGGGCAAGGAAGCCCATCACGCCATAAATCGCACAGCCAAGTAAAATTAGCGGAGCGACATTCCCGCTGCCGTTATCCAGCGCCATACCAATTTGCGATACGGTAAGCGCTGTGAATAAGACGCCGAGGAAGACAATCGCTTCATTGCTGTAGCGTTTTTCCGGCGTGTGTTTTTGGCGATGGAACCCCCAGCAGTAACAAACCGTGGCAATAATCGCCAGGATAACAGCGCGGGTGGCGTAGCCAAAATTGAACAGTAGCGCCAGCAGATACTCATCAGCGACCAGGCTTCCGATGGCGATAATCGCGCAAGCCAGCGCAATCCAGAAGGCGTAGCGGCTCATCCGTTGCCAGTCAAAAAGTTGCACCGAGAGGTTTTGTTGCAGCCGCTGTTGTTCGGCGGCATCAATCACCCCTTCCTGACGCCAACCCTCTAACGTACGCTGGACTACCTTTTCCTGTTTGCGTGTGACTTTCATACGGTTTTCCTTACCTGAATCCAGGCTTCAGGTTACAACATCTTGTCGTAATCTAAGAGATGACACATTCTGATTAGTGAATTTTAGCCGAGGAAAAACCAATGCAAGACTGGAACCCCGCACTCTACTTACAGTTTGAAGCCGAACGCACCCGACCCGCCGCGGAATTGGGCCACCCGGATTAAGGGCGTGAAACCTTACTTAGCGCACAAGAGTATTACGATTTACTGGCGCAAGCTGGCTGCATGGCGGATATCTGGCGGAGCTTGATAACATCCAGCAGCAAGCGTTTCTCGAGCGTTACCACGCGCTGTTACAGCAAGCCTATCCGCCGCAGCCAGTGAATAACTCCCTGGCCCAAACTCCGTGACGTTGTCACCGATGAGCATCTTTTTACGCCCTTGTAGCACCATGCACATTGAAGGTTGCAACATGCCACGGTTGAGCACCGTCGGCTCAGACATGCGCACAAAACTCAGCCATGGCAACGCCGTTGCGAAATCACGATCCGGGGTACCTCTGCGCTGATAATGCTCCGCCACCCGCTCGCACAGCTGCGTTAAAATGCGGCCCTCGGGCCGCTGAAGAGTTGCTGCTTCTGGCATATCACTGCCCCATGATGGCTTTCGGTTCAAGATACCCTTCCAGCCCGTAAGTGCCAAACTCACGCCCAACACCTGATTGCTTAAAGCCTCCAAACGGAGCCGCTGGCTCATCGTAAACGCCGTTAACGAAGACTCGCCCGGCAATCAACTGGCTCGCTACCGCTGCGGTACGCGCCATATCTTTACCACTCACGTAAGCCTGCAAACCATAAATGGTATCGTTGGCAATGGCCACGGCGTCGGCATCATCCTTATAGGTAATTACCGACAGCACCGGGCCAAAAATTTCTTGTTGGGCAATAGTCATATCGTTGCGAACATTAACAAAAACAGTCGGTTTCACAAAGAAGCCGCGCTCAAAACCTTGCGGGCGACCTTCTCCACCACACAGTAATTCAGCCCCTTCTTCTACACCTTTGCGGATGTAATCCTGCACGCGTTGATATTGCTGCGCGGTGACAGATGCCCCAATGTTTTCGCCCGGCACCAGTTGTGAAATGTGTTTGCGCAGTTGTGTTTTCACCGCTTCAAGACGACTTTCAGGGACCAGCAAACGGGTCCCTGCGATACAAGCCTGGCCACTGTTCCACGACATCACCTGCAACGCGAGCGGAATCGCTTGCTCCAGATCCGCATCATCAAGTAGCACATTGGCAGACTTCCCGCCCAGTTCAAGCGTAACGCGTTTTAATGTTTCCACCGCACCACGAGCAATGGTTTTGCCGACCTGAGTCGAACCGGTAAACGAAATTTTAGCAATGTCCGGATGGCGTGTAATTTCCGCTCCGACCCTGTCACCGCGCCCGGTCACAATATTAATCACCCCATTCGGCAGACCCGCCACATGCAGGCATTCGGTGATGAGCGCGGTTTGCTGAGCGCTCAGTTCGCTGGGTTTAATCACCGCAGTAGAACCCGAGGCAATGACCGTCGAAAGTTTGCCGGCAATAAAACCGTAGTTGGCATTCCACGGTGTGATGAGGCCAACCACGCCAAGCGGTTCCATCACCACGTTTGCACCACCGACGCGGGTCTCAAATGCGTAATCAGCGAGAATATCGCGCATCTGCAAGAAGCTACGATAGGAACGTTGTACGGTGCTTTCGGCAAAGAAACGTGGGCAACCATACTCTTCAACCATGGTGTCGATAAGTTCGGCTTCGCGGGATTTCACGGCGTCGTGCAGTTGTTGCAGCCACGCCATACGCTGTTCACGTGTTGACTGGCGCATGACCGGGAACGCGGCTTTTGCAGCAGCAATCGCCCGCTGCGTGTCTTCAACATCGGCCAGTTGAACCTGCGCGATTTTAATTTCACTAACCGGGTTGATGAGGTCGATGACTTCTTCACCGTGAGGGGTAACAAACTGGCCGTTGATATAGATTTTATTGATGGTTTTCATGTTGCGCTCCAGGTGTGTTTGACCGCCTAAGTATCACCTGGAGGATATTTGTCCTGTAGCGCAATGCTGTCAGATGATTGCACAATCCTGCAAATCTTTCCCCGTCATCATTCAAGCCGCAGCGGCGGGAGTTCGTCAAAAACTGACCGTAAGCAACTACCCCACATCGTGCGGATTTCGCTGAAATAATCGTGCTGCGCGGTGATGGCGTACTGGCGGGAGTCATCAAAACTATCGCTGTTGTAAATCATCACATCCAGCGGTAGACCAACGGAGAGATTTGAGTTTAGCGTCGAGTCCATGGAAATCAACGCGCACTGCACCGCTTGATCAATGCCGGTGTCGTAACTGACGATGCGATCGATGATCGGTTTGCCATATTTGCTTTCACCAATCTGAAAATATGGCGTGTCGACGGTGGCTTCAATGAAGTTCCCCTCGGCGTAAATATGGAACAGACGCATCCCTTCGCCGCGAATCTGCCCACCGAGAATAAAGGTAGCCGTAAAATCTGCACCGTCACGGGCGATCACCTCTTTCAAAGTTTGGCCCACCAGCACGGCGGCATCATACAGCGAACAAACAGTGTAGAGGTTTTGCGTGGTGGCATCCTGCGAACGGTGCTGTAGCAAGTTGATGACGCTTTGTGTAGTCGCCAGGTTTCCCGCACTTTGCATGATTAGAGAACGGTCATCTCCACGATGGAAAACATGCAGTTTCTTGAATGTGGAGATGTGATCAACGCCTGCGTTGGTGCGCGAATCGCTGACAAAGATCATCCCGCTTGTCAGGCGCATGGCGACGCAATAAGTCATAAAAAACCCCTGTTTGGATATGGGCGAGTCTCGTTGTGTTTTCTCGCCCGTCAATGCCGTTGGCTATTATTGCGTACTTTGCATACGTTGAACGGCCGCCACAGTTTCCATTCCTTCGTCGCCCCCCCCCATGCGTACACCTCGCACCGGGCAAGCATCAAGATAATCAAACCCCACAGCCAGTTTAAGATGGTGGCAGGTGTTGCGCGTGTTGTTAGTAATATCAAAACTATGCCAATGCCCTTCGACTAAGGCTTCCACCCAGGCATGTGTCGCCACGTGCGCACTGTCTGGGGTGTAGAGATAACCGCTGACATAACGTGCAGGTATTCCGAGGCTGCGGCAACAGGCGACAAACACGTGAGCGTGATCCTGGCAAACGCCCACGCCTGCGGCGAACACTTGCGCGGCGCTGTCTTTCACATTGGTACCACCTGGCGTATAAGGCATGCGCTCTAATACTTCGCCCATGATGACGGTCAAGCTCTCCAGCGGAGCCGTTTCCTGCCAGTAGTGCGCGGCAAAGGCCAGAATTGCGCTATCAGGTTGGGTTAATGGTGTATGGCGCAACCACACCAGTGGCGAAAGTGCTTCGCAAGTGCCGTCATCAAGCGCTTCGCCTTCGGCAATTTCCACCACTCCCGTGGCTTTAATGCTAATCGATTGATGCGGGCGGTCGAGCGTCAATACGTGCAGAATATTACCGAACGCATCGGTGGTCTGCACCGCCTCTACGGGTAATGCCAGTTGCCACGAAATAATATGCTGATGCACTGATTCCTGCGGTGTGAGGCGCAAATATTGCGTGCTGTGTTTCACCAGCTCGTCATAGCTGTAATGCGTGCTGTGCTCAATCGTCAGTCTCATTGTGCCTCCAGGTAGGTGTATTGGATGCTTTCGGAAATCGCATTAACCTGACTTAAAAAACGAGTCAGCCAGGGCTGCAGGCCAGTATTGATGACGTCATCTAAGGTGCTAAAGCGGAGTTCAGCATGCAGAACATGCGTCAGGCGGCGGGGTGCATTGGCACTGTGGCCGCCAATCAACTCCAGTTGATTGACCACTTCTTCGATGCACGAGCGCAAGGATCGCGGGCTTTCGCTGCGCAAAATCAGCAGGTCAGCCACCATTTCGCGCACCAGTTGTTGTTTGTAGATGCTGTGATACGCCTCGCGCGCGCTGACTGCACGTAACAAGGTGTCCATCCGATAGTGTTCGCGCACCGCATCAGGGTCATTATCCAGCAGTTGGCTTTTCACTCCGAGCAAACGGGCGGTACTGTCTGCGCGCTCAAGTAAAGTGCCGATGCGGATAAATGACATAGCATCGTTGCGCAGCATAGTGCCGAACATCGCCCCACGAAACAGGTGTGAACGATCTTTTACCCAGTCGAAAAAGTCATCGGCATTGCTGCTGTTAACGCCCTCTTTGCGCAACCGCTTCATTTCAATCCACGCAGAGTTGATGCTTTCCCACACTTCTGACGACAAACTACCGCGCACCGCATGGGCATTTTCCCAGGCTGATTGTAAGCAACTGAAGATACTGCTCGGGTTACGGTTATCCAACGCAAAATAGTCGAAAATACCGGGCATTGTGAGCTGTTGGTAATGCTCCCAATACGCCGTCCCGCTACCGGTCAAATTCAGTGGCACCTGCAAATCTTGATGTCCAGTTTCACGAAACGGCATCATGGATAAACGGTTGGTGACATCCAGTACCCGGGCGATGTTCTCGGCACGTTCCAGATAACGTGCCATCCAATAGAGTTCACTGGCGGTGCGGCTTAGCATGATGTGTCGTCCTCCAGGACCCAGGTATCTTTGGTGCCACCGCCTTGTGATGAGTTCACCACCAGCGAGCCTTTTTTCAGCGCCACTCGCGTTAATCCGCCTGCAATCAAGCGCGTTTCTGCGCCATACAGCGCAAATGGGCGTAAATCGATATGTCGTGATGCCAGCCCTTCATCAACAAAGGTCGGGCAAGTTGAGAGCGCAAGCGTGTCCTGAGCGATGTAGTTTTGTGGACGCGCTTTCAATACAGCACGAAAGGCTTCGAGTTCCGCTTTACTGGCCGCAGGGCCAATTAACATGCCGTAACCGCCCGCTCCGTGAACCTCTTTCACTACCATTTGGTTCAGCCGCGAAAGCACATAGTTTAACTGGTCGGCATGGCGGCATTGCCAGGTGGGTACGTTGTGGAGAATCGGCTCTTCGGAAAGATAAAAGCGGATCATAGCCGGAACATACGGATAGATAGATTTGTCGTCAGCCACGCCGGTGCCGATGGCATTTGCCAGCACTACGCCACCGGCACGGTACACCGAGAGCAGCCCAGGCACGCCGAGCATTGAGTCGGGGCGAAACGCCAGTGGGTCGAGAAATGCATCATCCACACGGCGATAAATTACGTCTACTTTGCATGGGCCCAGCGTAGTACGCATGAAAATGGCCCCTTCTTTCACAAACAAATCGGCGCTTTCAACTAATTCGACACCCATCTGTTGTGCCAGGAAACTGTGTTCGAAATACGCACTGTTAAAGCGCCCAGGGGTTAACACCACCACGGTAGGGTCGTTAACTGGCGAGCTTTCACGCAAGGTTTGCAGCAAATGAGAGGGGTAGCGCTCGATGGGGCGAATACGCTGTTGAGCAAATAATTCAGGGTACAACCGCATCATCATTTTGCGGTTTTCCAGCATGTATGAGACGCCAGACGGGGTACGCAAGTTATCTTCCAACACGTAATATTTCCCGTCCCCGCCACGCACCATATCCACGCCAATGATATGCGCGTAGATATCGCGATGAAGGTTAATCCCTTGCATACACGGCTGATACTGATCGTTTGCCAGTACTTGTTCGGCGGGGATGACTCCGGCTTTGAGAATATTTTGATCGTGGTAGATGTCGTGTAAAAAGAGATTTAGCGCCTGTACGCGCTGGCGGATCCCGGCATCAAGCATCGTCCATTCAGCGGCAGGAATGATGCGCGGAACACTATCAAATGGAATGAGTCGCTCGGCTCCGTCTTCGTCGCCATAGACATTAAAAGTAATTCCCACGCGGTGAAACAGCAAAGCGGCTTCCTGTTTCTTGCGCATCACAGCGCTACTATCGGCCTGTTGTAACCATTTCCAGTAATTCCCGTAATGGCCTCGATGATTGCCATCAACCGCAAACATTTCATCAAAAAAAGATGCTGCACCAGGGTCCATATTGATCATAATTCCCTCGCTTAATGCCATGGAGTTAAAAGGAATTAAGCAGGAAATATGCCAGGTGCGTTTTGGTGCAAAAAGAGCGGAGATTTGCGCATATCAGGAGCAAGAGTGCCAGCAACTGCACCTTTTCAGGGCGGGCAAGCATGAACGCCACCCGCCATTTGCACTATTTTGTGGAGACGGGCTGACAGCGGAACCAACGGCCACGTAATGCGTCAAAAGCCCAGTTATACAACACGCTATATGGCAGGAAAAACAGGAAGAAGCCCATTTCGACCATAAACGCCTGCAGCAGTGTAATGTTGAGCACCCAGGCCGCTATCGGCAAGCCAATCAGAATAAAGCCCCCTTCAAAACCCACCGAGTGCGCTACGCGAAGAGGCATGCGACGCTTTTGGCCGACCGGGAAAAATTTGTCGAACACCGCGTTATAAATCAGGTTCCACACCATTGCGACGGTCGAGAGCAAAATCGACAGCGCGCCCATCTGGAACAGCGGCTTATCCAGCACCCACGCCGCCAGCGGCGCACAAATCGCAATCGCGATAACTTCAAAACCCACCGCGTGAACAACGCGCTCGGCAAAGGTTCTTTTTTGAGACTGCATTACAAACTCCAGACTATCTAACAGCAATATGGCTATGCAACGCATTATCATCGTAATTACTGATAGACTAAAATGAGTAACCATCGATTAAAGCGATAGATGATGAAATATTCTCCCGAATCCCTCGAAGCGTTTTTGCAGGCCGTCGAAACTGGGTCGTTTTCTGCGGCGGCTCGTAAGCTCAAGAAAAGCCAGTCGACGGTGAGCAGCGCGATTGCCAATCTGGAAACCGATTTAGGCGTGACGCTGTTTGACCGCCAAAGCCGCCAGCCGGTGTTAACCGCTCAAGGGCAGCATGTCTTGCCCTATATCCAGTCGATAATGTCGGCAAGCGAGAGACTGAATGAAGTCTCGGTACGCCTGGCCGCAGATGTGGAACCACGCCTGAGTTTCGTGCTGTCTGATGTCTGGCAAACTGCACATCACGAATCAATCCTGCAGCGTTTTTCCCAGCGCTTTCCCGATATCGAATTCGAATGTTTGATTGCTGAAGATGAGGATGTTATCGACCTGATTCAGAGTGGCCGTGCGCACGTTGGCGTGCTGCGTGTGCAGCCGCGTTACCCGGTGGATGTGACGGTTGCGCGTTTACAGGTCGGTGCCGAAATGGCGATTTTCATTCATCAGCAGCATGAGTTAGCCCAATTGAAAGCCGTCGAAATGGACCGTTTGCAGACTGTACGCCAACTGTGCCTGAGCACGTTCACTGACCCAACGCGCAATAAAAGTGGCGGCCCGAAGTGGTCTTCACCGTCGTTGTTAATGCTGCTGGAGATGGCGGAACAAGGTTTTGGCTGGGGGATTTTGCCGCGTTGGCTGGTTGAACAGTTTGGACATGGTATTTTGCAGGAGTTGCCTGTCGCAGGCTGGCCGCAACGCATTGACGTTGACGTTATTTGGTCAAATAAAACGCCCCCGGGTCATGCGGGGCGTTGGATGATTGATCAGTTGCGGGCGCAGAATCCACAAACAGATGTCGGATAAAAAAGTTGGATGACGCTGCTGTATGGAGTGCAAGCGTCATCCACCAGCAACCCACTATTTACGCTTCGGCATCGTCTTCAACAACTCATCAGGGCTGATGGACGCCACCACATCACTACCCGGTAATGGCATTTTGAGGATATGGTTTTTCATCTTGCCAATCACGTGCATCTCACATGGGCGGCAGTCAAATTTCAATGTCAGCACTTCATCCTGATGCACAAGTTGCATCGGCGTGGCTTTCCAGCTTTTCACTGAGCCTTTCGCTTGTTTCGGGCACAAGTTGAAGGCAAAACGCAGGCAATGTTTGGTGATCATCACCGGTACTTCGCCCTTCTCTTCGTGCGCTTCATACGCGGCATCAATCAATTTCACACCGTAACGCTGATAAAACTCACGTGCTTTGTGGTTATAAACGTTCGCCAGAAAAGTGAGGTGTTCTTCCGGATAAACCGGTGCGGGAACACTGACCGGCTTACGGGTGCCGCGCTGATATTGCTCTACGCGCGCATCCGTCAGCGCATCAATCACGTCACGGCGCAGCTGATTTAGCTGGCTGTTCGGCACGAACAACGGCGCAGGCAGATTCAGATCCACTTTGCGTGCCTGATACATGGTTTGGCCCAGTTTCGCCAGGCTATCGCGCAGGCTGGAATAGGCTTTTTCCGGGTTGTTCGCCACTTCAAATTGCCCTTCCAGCGTTTTCGTCACGCTCACGCCGTCTTCGCAGGTCGCGGTTAACACCAGTTGTTCTTCCCAACCGCCGAGTTCCAGATCGACACGGATCCGACGCTCGCTTGAAGTTTTAGTTAACGCCTGCTGCCAGTTATGGTCCAGGTTACGGTTCAGCGGATGGTTCGGACGCACGTTTTTCAGGGTTTCCGGCATTTCATTCGGCCAGATACGGTACTGATTTTTACCGGTTTTCTCCACGGTATTGGCGCGGAAACCGACGATATCACGTTTAATCAATACGTTCAGGCCATCGCCGTTGGTCAACGAATCGGTGACATTCACATCGAGGAAATCTTTGCCGACTTTGAGCACTTCGCCCACTGGCAGGCCGATGTATTTAGGCGAATCAAACGCACCAATATCGATTTTACGCTCGTTCACAAAGTAATCGGTGCTGCCGCGATGAAAGGTTTTATCCGGTGATGGGATGAAGAAATGCGAGGTCACACCTGCTGACGCGCGAACTAAATCCGTACGCTGCTCCATTAATTCATCAAGTAACTGGCGGTAATACGAGGTGATGTTTTTCACATAGCTCATATCTTTGTAGCGCCCTTCTATCTTGAAGGAACGCACGCCCGCATCGACCAACGCCGCCAGATTGGCGCTCTGGTCATTGTCTTTCATCGACAGCAGGTGTTTTTCATAAGCCACCACACGACCCTGATCGTCTTTGAGGGTGTACGGCAAACGGCACGCCTGGGAGCAATCACCCCGGTTTGCGCTACGCCCTGTCTGGGCGTGAGAAATATTACATTGGCCGGAATACGCGACACACAATGCGCCGTGAATAAAGAATTCAATGGTGGCATCAACGTTTTCGTGAATGTCGCGAATCTGGTTGAGGTTTAGCTCGCGCGCCAACACTATTTGCGAGAAGCCAACATCAGAAAGAAATTTCGCTTTTTCGACACTACGAATATCGCACTGGGTACTGGCGTGGATTTCAATGGGCGGTAAGTCCATTTCCATCACGCCCATGTCCTGCACAATCAGCGCATCAACACCGGCCTGATATAGCTCGTGAATCATCCGGCGCGCGGGTTCGAGTTCGTTGTCATGCAAAATGGTGTTCAGTGTAACGAAAATCTTCGCCCCATAACGGTGTGCAAACGGCACCAGTTCTGCAAGGTCTTGCAGACTGTTACCGGCATTATGGCGAGCGCCAAAGCCAGGCCCGCCAATGTAAACCGCATCCGCACCATGCAAAATAGCTTCGCGGGCGATGGCAGTGTCACGGGCTGGACTGAGTAATTCAAGATGATTGGCGTGCAGGCGCATAGTGAGTTTGTTTTCTGTGTTATGGGCGAAAGGCGGCTATTGTAGTCAGATTGAGCAAGTAAGCAAAGGTCTGCACAGCCCACAGTAGTTGGAATATCTTGACTATACTCTGTTACATCTTTTTTCGCCTGGCCCACTGCAGTAGATCAATTTACGGTGGAATAGCTAAAGATGCTGAGCTAGATATTGATATGATTCATACTCTTCAAGGAAATAATCACAAGAGTTATCATATTAGTCTTATTTAAGTGGAAGCTCGTTGAATGACACAGTTAAGATAATTAAAAATGACAAAAAACATTGAACACTCAGAGCTTTACCAATCAGAAGGTGCCAAGTTACTCTACAATAATTCATTACCAGGCATCTTGATTACTTTTATTGCCTCAACTGTACTTACTTTCACTTTTATCGACAGTAACAATTTCCAGGCAAAGGTTACCTGGTGGTTAGTGATGACGTTAACTTTATCCGTACGGTTTACTGATACATTCATGTGGATAAAAAGTAGCGCGGAGCGAAAGCACAGCAAAGCCTGGGTGCCACGATTTTCAGTAGGGTGTTTAATAACTGCCGTGTTATGGAGCGCCTATGCAGTTATTTTTTACCAAACTTTTTCTGTCGAAGAGTTGAGCACCACCACTGTCATTCTTGCCGCCATGGCCGGGGGAGCAAGCAGTTTGCTGTCTGCCAATCTTCTGCTTGCGGTGGCTTACAACATTATTATCCTTATGCCGATGTCAATCTTGCTCATAATGCAGGATGAACAATATAGAATTAATCTCGGCGGTTTAGGCATTTGCTTCACGCTAATAATGATTATCTCGGCAGCACGTACCACAAATTATATTAAAGAAGCCATTTTATTACGCTATAAAAACAAAAAACTCGTCTCTCGCATGGAAGACACTATTCGAACAAGAACACAGCAAGTCTATGAGATTTCGAATAAAGATTCTTTAACTGGTTTATATAATCGCACCGCTTTTTTGGCCGCCGTCGAACACGTAGAGCAAGATTTTAAGCAACACCACATCGAGGGATATTCAATATTCTTTATCGACCTGGATGGCTTTAAAAACATTAATGACACGCTTGGCCACACTGTAGGTGACAGTGTGTTGGTGAATATTAGTGCCCAGTTAAGAAAGTGTACTACTCCAGACACCATTATGTGCCGCTGGGGCGGCGATGAGTTTATCTTGCTGGTGAAAGAAGACCAGCATCAGCCAATTAACGCACTCGCGCAACACATTACCACCACCCTTTCTTTGCCCATGAGCTTAGGCGACCAAACCGTCACCCTTAACGCCACCATTGGTATTGCGGCTTGCCCAGAACATGCCACTTCAATTACCCGCCTGATCCAACTGGCCGACATCGCCATGTATTCACAAAAAGGCAAATATCCGGAACGTGTTGCTTTTTATAATCTCGACCTTGAACACAACCTGCGTCATAAAATCATGCTCAACGAAGCGTTAAAAAACGCACTTCAGCACCAGCAACTGCGTCTTGTGTACCAGCCCATTGTCGATTGCACAGGTCAGATAGTGAGTTTCGAAGCATTGATGCGCTGGCGTTATCAAAACCAGGATATCTCACCCGTTGAATTTATCCCTCTGATGGAACAAAGCGGTCGCATCGTTGAAGTCGGCAGTTGGGTATTGGAAGAAGCCTGTAAAGCTTTAGTAAAGATGCGCCAGTGCAACGTAGATATCTGCATGTGCGTGAATATTTCGCTGATTCAGTTTTACGATAAGGGCTTTGTTGAGAACGTTAAACGGGTTATCGAACAGTACGATATCCCAGGGCATTTGCTGCATCTGGAAGTGACGGAATCTATTTTCCAGACGGAACAAATGCACATTAACCAAAAAGTGAGCCAGCTACAGCAGTGCGGGGTAAAGTTTTCTGTCGATGATTTCGGTTCGGGTTATTCGAGCCTTTCTGTTATCCAGAATATGAATATCGATTACATCAAAATCGACCGCTCCTTTATTCAGCACATTGAACTCAAAGGTTTGTCTATCGTACAGGCCGTGATGAATATGTCCCAAAGTCTCAACTTTAGTGTGATTGCTGAAGGCGTGGAAACTGAAAAACAGCGCAAAACACTTGAGCAATGCGGCATCCACTATATGCAGGGTTACTATTTTTCACCGCCTATGGAAAACCATGAAGCGTGGGATTACCTCAATAATGCGTTTAGTGGAACCCAACATTAACGTGCAGATTTTTCAAGAACATCGGGTCTGTTGTTAATGGGTTGTAATGTTATAGTCCGGTAACGCTATAACAAAGAAGGGTAAAAATGCGCGCATTATCCATTCCGTTACCTACGGTGCTGACAGGGTTTGTCGCCGTATTAGTTGGTTACGCAAGTTCAGCAGCAATCATCTGGCAGGCGGCTGAAGCCGCAGGTGCTAATTCCCTGCAAATCGCGGGCTGGCTGACGATGCTGGGGATTGGCATGGGCATCAGCACCCTGGTGCTGACAGTTTGGTATCGCACGCCGATTCTCACTGCCTGGTCAACGCCGGGAGCGGCACTCCTCGCCACCAGCCTACCGGGTCATTCCCTGAACGAAGCCGTCGGCGTCTTTATTTTCGCTTCGTTTTTGATTCTGCTGTGCGGCGTTACCGGTTTGTTCGCACGTGTCATGCGCCTGATCCCTGCCACATTGTCCGCCGCCATGCTCGCGGGGATCCTGCTGCGATTTGGCCTCGATGCTTTCACATCATTACAGGGCAATTTTTTACTTAGCGCGAGTATGCTGCTTGGCTGGTTGTTGGCAAAAGCCTGGGCACCGCGTTACGCCGTGGTCGTTGCTATGGTTGTCGGTCTGCTGGTCTGTGTGATGAGTGGCAATCTGCAAAACGGCAATGTGCCCGTTGCGATGGTGATGCCCGAATTTACTGTTCCGCACTTCTCGCTCGCAAGCTTGCTCGGTATCGGTATTCCCTTCTTCCTCGTCACGATGGCGTCACAAAATGCGCCTGGTGCCGCGACACTAAAAGCCTCGGGTTATGACGTTCCCGTCTCACCACTGATTGTGGTAACTGCCGCCCTTGCCCTGCTACTGGCTCCATTTGGCGTATTTTCAATCTGTATTGCTGCAATAACCGCCGCCATTTGTCAGGGGGCAGAGGCTCATCCGGATCCCTCAAAGCGTTGGCTTGCTGCCGCAGCGGCTGGGGTATTTTATTTGCTGGCGGGTATTTTTGGCGGCTCGATTACCTCCTTACTCACAGCACTCCCGGTTGCTTACATTCATACGCTAGCGGGGCTGGCATTACTGAACACCATTGCCGGAAGCTTGTATCAAGCGTTAAACCACGAACGAGAGCGTGATGCCGCAATAGTAACCTTTTTAGTCACCGCTTCTGGGGTCAATTTGTTGGGGGTGGGCTCTGCTTTTTGGGGGCTGGTTGCCGGTGGGATGTGTTACGCCCTGTTCTCACTTTCCCGCCGCGCGTAGCTGCGAAGGCGTCACACCGATTGAGGCCTTAAAACGATTACTGAAGTGGCTTGCGGAGCTGAAACCGCAAGCCATCGCAATATCAGTCAGAGTTAACGAGCTATTTTTTACCAGGTTTTCAGCGCGCAGCATGCGCCGTTGCATCACATATTGATGGGGTGCAAGTTGTGTCGTTTGCTTAAACATCCGGGCAAAATGAAATTCACTCAAACCGGCTTCCTGAGCCAGTTCGGTCAGCGTCAAAGGTTCACTGAGATGCTGTTCAATGTATGCCTGAATATTGCGTAACACTACCGGAGCAAGACCGCCCCGCACATTGGGCAAGCGCCACTGCACATTGCTGTAAGTCTGAATCAAGTGGGTAAGTAACAACGTTGACGCGGTGCTAAGTGTTAAATGGTTCGCCCGTTGTTGCCAGTCGCTGCTCAGCAAAAAATGGCGATACAGCTGTGTAATGCGCGGGTCCTCACTGAAGATTATTTCATCAAGCTGGATAGACGCCGGGCTACGATCCCAGATTTGCTCGGCAATGCTGCGCAAATGCCCATCCGTACAATACAGATGCACAAACGAAAAATGATTGCGAATATCCCAGGTGGTTTCGCGGTCTTGTGGCATCAGGCAAAACCGGTCTGGCCCGCCGCCATTTTTCCAGCCGGATGAGGTTTTATGGTAGGTTTCCTGGCCTTCATTCACATACATGCTTAACGTATGGTGATCGCTACATTGCGTGACACGATCGAGGCTGTTTGACCACGCCGACAGTTGGATACCAGAACCCAGTTGCACGTTATCTTCCAGCACGGCGTTGTGCTGGCGAAGATTTTCAAAAGCGTTATACGACTGGGTCATAACGGGCGGCCATCAAAGTTAAGAACTGACAGTTTAAGTAGTGACCGCGCCCGTTTCCAGATTTAAAGCATAACATTACCCTAAATAATTCGAGTTGCAGGAAGGCGACCAGACCGGGGAGCATAGTTAACGATGTGACTGGGGCACGCGGGTGCAGTCAACGCACCTGTAGCTTGAAGTATGACGGGTAAAAAACCGCAAGAATATGCAAGTCCAGCAAGCAGGTGAAAGCATGTATTTGCGCATTCGACGATACTCCCACCATCCGTTGGGGGAGATAACAACATGAATGCGTTACTTTATATTTTAGTGGTGGTGATTTGGGGTACAACGTGGCTGGCGATTTATATGCAGCAAGGCGTGGTATCTGTGCCAGTTTCTATTTTCTGGCGTTTTGCTGTGGCAGCAGTCGTGATGTTGGTCGTGCTGAGCTCATTGGGGCGTTTACGTCGTATCAGTTTGCGCGATCATCTGTTCTGTATGCTGCAAGGCGGCTGTGTTTTCGGCTTTAACTTCGTCTGCTTTTATCATGCGGCAGCGTATATCAGCTCAGGGTTGGAGTCAGTTATTTTCTCCATGGCTGTGTTGTTTAACGCGGTCAATAGCATGATTTTCTTCCGCCTGCGTCCACATAAAAACCTGCTGCCAGCGGCGGTGCTCGGTATTTCCGGGGTTATCGCGCTGTTTTGGCACGATCTGGTTGCCACACAACTGGCTCCGTCACTGCTGTTGGGCATCGGGTTAAGTGCGCTCGGCACATTTGGTTTTTCGCTCGGCAATATGATCAGCACGCGGCATCAACGCCGAGGACTTGAGACGCTGTCGACCAATACCTACGCCATGTTTTATGGCACCGTTATTATGGGTGTGCTGGCACTGCTGCGTGGCGATTCGTTTATGCCCGAGTTCACGCTGCGCTATCTGGGCTCGCTGTTCTATCTGGCGATTTTCGGTTCTGTGATTGCCTTCGGTGCATATTTCACGCTGGTCGGGCGCATCGGCGCCAGCCAGGCAGCTTACAGTACTCTGCTTTTCCCGCTCGTAGCACTCAGTCTTTCGACGATATATGAAGGCTATATCTGGCACAGCAACGCTATTATTGGGTTAGTGATGATCTTGCTGGGGAATTTGGTGATGTTCGCAAAGCCGGGGATGTTTAACTTTCTGGCGTGGCGCAAGCGGGCGGCGTGAGTATTAAAAAAGGGAGCAAGGCTCCCTTAGAGTAATGCTATAGCCTGTACCTTCTGCCAATTAGCTTTTCTGATTGGTATGAAACGTGGTGGTATCCGTAGCCAGGTCATCAACGGCTTGCTTCATGGTCGCAACGGTGAGTAACCTGGTTTCGTTGCTCAAGTCCTCACCTGTTCCTTTACGCACGACACGTACCATCGGTTTACCGGTTGCCGCATCAATCAACTCTGCCTCATAGTAAAAGTGAGTATTCATGGTGCGGTGCCCGGTAACGACTTGCGTACCCGCAATGACTAGCGCAATCGGCACCACTTCGTAGAATTGTAATCCTTCTTTAGAACTGTCCACTGCGGTAATCGCACTGCGGAAAATCAGGCTGCGCGCGCCGGGTTGAGTCACTAGCGGTTTATGCGACTGCACCGCTTCTTTGACATGGATATTGGTGTAGTTCAACAAGGCCGCCAGTGCATCTGTACCAATCTGCGTCGTCGGTTTTGGTTCTGGATGATAGATGACTGGGTGATACACAATACTGTCGTAATGACTCCCCTTAAAGTCAGGATCAACCCAACGCATAACAGCTTTACCCGAATCTGATGTCGTTTTCTGTAACTCTGAATAGTCCTTTAAAAATCCCGAATAGTTTTCAGGCTCGGGTAAAGAAGAAGCACAACCGGCTAACGCTAATAACCCCGTCAGACACGCCGCTTTAAAACAAATTGTCATTCGCATAAATACTCCCTGTAAATTGCATATAAGCGTTCGCTTTATAGCAATAAAAAAGAGAATCACAAAAGGTTAAAAATGCTGATTTCTTTAAAAGCGCCTTCTCTAAAAAATAATTTTTGATTATTTTCACATTAATAATAAATATTATGCATGCGTGGACTAATATATATAATCACCACCAATAATAAGGAACCAATATGACACCTCATCTGCGAATAGCTCGACCAGTAACGGATCTCGCTGAAAGCAAAAACATGTATTGCCTGGGGTTAGGTTTGCAAGAACTGGGGGGGTTTAGCGAACATGATGGCTTCAGCGGCGTGATGATTGGTCGCAGCGATTTAAGCTGGCATCTGGAATTTACCGTTTGCCACCGCCATCCCGTAGAACCTGCAGCCACCGTGGACGATTTATTGGTGCTTTATTATCCAGATAATGCGCAATGGCAAAAAACCTGCCAGCAAATGCTGGAGGCAGGTTTTTTGACCATCAATAGTTTTAATCCGTACTGGGATATCAGTGGTCGTACATTTATTGATAACGATGGTTATCGCGTTGTGCTACAAAACCGCGCGTGGCCAGCGGTTTAACTTTTGCGCGCAAGCATTGTGGCAAAACGTAATTTAATGCGATTGCCTTGTTCGTCAGTTTTATGTAATTCGCCCGTTTCTTCGTTGTATTTAATCAATTCCCAACCGGCGTAATAATTGCGTAGTTCGTCGGTGACGAAAGCAAATGGGAAACCGACAGTACAAGGGAAGTCTTCGGTATCCATGGCGGCAACAATCAGGTTATAGCCCCCGACTTTGGTGCAACGCTGCATGTTAGCAATCAACCCAGGGATGGTGTTGCGTTCTAAAAACATCATCACCACGGTCGAAAGGATAAAATCATACTCACCCTCGAACTGTAATGTGTTCAGATCAACCACATCAGTGATGAGACTTTTCAGCTCTTCTGTTTCAATGATTTTATTCAGGTTACTGATGCTCATCTGGTTTTTATCCCAGGCCGTCACATCAAACCCTTTTTGATTCAGGTACAGGCTGTTACGCCCACTGCCACAACCGAGATCCAGCGTTTTACCTGGTGGGACGATAGTGACCGCATTCAGCACTTCAGAGTGAGTACGGGTTAAACCATATTTCTCAGTGTAATAATTTTCAGGAGCCATCGTAATTTGTCCTTTTTGCAGGCAGTTCACTACGCAACAGTAATTTCCCCTGATATAACAGAGCAATCGTGCGTAGCAATAACAGGCCAATAATAACATTAGTGAAGATAAACAGCGGCAGCGCAATGGCGGTAAAAAGCCCGTCATTAGTGCTGTGACTTAGATGCAGCGCCGTGCTAGCAAGGGCTGAGAGACCAAACGAGAAACTCCAGTACGACGCGTTAAATGGCTGCATCAAATACCAGGGCATCAGGCGCAACATAAAGAGCAGTTGCAGCAACCCATAACCGAACAGCATTTTAGCGAAGAAATCCGGCTGCCCACCGTTAACACTCAGGTAAGCATTGCAAGCCACCAGCGCCGGAGCGAGTTGGATACCCAGCGACGAACGTGTAGGTGCAGGCAACTCACCACCACTTCGCAAACGCTGCAAAATTACAGGTTCAAGACTTAACCAGGAAAACACTCCAGCCCCAAAGAATAGAATCCCGAGATCTTGATATCCCAACGCCCCGCAAGCCATGGCACTGATAAAATTATTTGCGACAGTGGGTAAATAAAGCCCTGGTGTCGTGTCAGTCGCTGGAAGTCTGCCCCGCCATAAACCCGCACTCTGCCATCCGGCGTAAGCTAATTGTACTAGCGCGCCAAACGCAAACAACCCTATCGCCAATGTGCGCAGGTAAGGCTCAACCGCGATAGAAACTAGCATTGTGGTTGCGGGAAACAAGCTGACAAAGCTCCCTTTTAAGCTATGGTTAACTTCGTCGAGAACGCTCTGCGGATACTTCACCAGGCGCACGATAAAAGCCATAGCTAATGCCAACCAGATGGTCATCGCCAGGCTCTCCAGCACATTGCCAATTACCGGTGAAATCGACCAAATCTTTGCAGCGTAGCGCCATGCAAACCCCATCCCGATGATGCCAAGGACAATACCAAAATACCCTGCGGGTAGGTTGAGCATGGTGCGAGTGACTGGCTTATCCATTAAGTTTAAATCTTAAGATGTATTTTTTATGCATTTTATGCGAACACAGCGCGGAACGCTACCAGGGGATTTACCTGCTACGTTTTAAGCAGTGATTGATAAAACACTGAGGCGAGCATTGGATGAACAAATATCAGCTTACGGGTGAAGCACGGTTACATGATTATCTGGTTGATGGCAAAAAACAGCAGGTCAAACTCTGGCAGGTCGTCGCGCTTTACGATTTCAGCGATGTTAAAGCCGGTCAGCTCGGGGGCTGGATTGAAAACGAAGATAACCTCAGCCAGCAGGGCCATTGTTGGATTTATGGCAGCGAAAGCGTGGTTTACGGCGGCTCTAGTGTCACGGATGATGCGCAAATTCATGGCAGCTCTACCCTTTGCCACCAGGCACACGTCAGCGGCAAAAGTTTGGTTGAGCAATCACTGATCAGCGGTGAATGCCGTATTTTCGATACCGCTCGCATTCTGAACGGCAGCCAGGTGATTGCCGTTCGTGGGTTGACCGCCGACCAGGATCAGTTACTGCAAATTTATGGCAACGCCACAGTTAACGCTTCCAGGGTGGTGCATCAGGCGCAAATTTTTGGCAACGCTGTTGTTAACAATGCCTTCATTGAACACCGTGCTGAAGTCTTCGGCCAGGCCATTCTGGAAGGGAATGACGAGAATAATATTTGGGTTTGCGACTGTGCTCGCGTGTTTGACAATGCGCGGATTATTGCCGGACGCGGTGACGACCAAATCCCGACGATTCGCTACTCTTCGCAAGTTTATGGCAACGCACTGATTGAAGGCGATTGCGTCCTAAAGCATCAGGTGCATATTTTCGATGACGCCAGGCTTACCGGCGGGCCTATTCAGCTAGACAACCAGGTGCAAATCTACGGCCAGGCTCACGTCGCCGGTAATGTGCTCATCGAGAATAATGTACAGATTTACGATAAAGCGGCGGTCGATGGGCTGAATGGCGAGCTTATTCATATTCGAGGAATTAAAGATATTAGTGGCGAACAACGTATTACACGCTCGCCTTTTTATGGACTGTTTTAAGACGGGCGTTTGAATGAATCACCCAGGTGTACAATCCGCCCATAAATATTCTGGTCATGAAACTCGCCGTTCAAAAACTCGGCTTGTTTCAGGCGCCCTTCAAGGCTGAAACCATTACGCAGCGCCACCTGGTTACTGGCCGAATTACTGACGATGCACTTAATCACAAAGCGGCGCACCGTGCCTTCACGAGCATATTTATCCACAACCGCCTGTACCGCGCGGGAAATAATCCCTTGCCCCAGAACGTCTTTATCCAACCAATAACCGATGTAAGCCACTTTATTGGTAGGTTCAATCTGGTTAAATGAAACCACACCAACCATTCTGTGCTGCTGGAATATCAGGAACATTTTCGCGTAGCCGCGATGATGCAGTATGTAATTACCCTGGGCCATTTTGCGCGAGTCTTCAATCGACAGCATAGACTTCGGCCAGTCCATTGCCGTTTGTAACCAGGCTTTATTCTTCTGCACCAGCGCAAAAATCTCATCCACATAGCGTTCGTGAATGGAGTGCAGCGTAATATTGTCGTCAACGTTAATCAGGTCGTCTTGCCAGTCATCAGAATCCCGCACTCCGCCTCTCCTTTGTTATCTGGGAAATAAAGGTCTGTGGTAAATCATGGTGCAGAAAAAACCGTTGCACCACTGGGGTTCCCTACAATTGCACACTGAATTTGCTGTATACCGCTTGCCACCGCTAAATTGAACGGTTCTCCACGCTGGCACAGATGTTGCTTAACATCTTTGTAACCTAAAGGAGACAAAGATGAAAGCGATCATAATAGGCGGCGGCATTGGTGGACTTTCGTCGGCAATTGCCCTGAAAAGATGTGGTATTACAACGGAAGTTTATGAAGCCGTCAAAGAGATAAAACCCGTTGGTGCGGCGATTTCTATTTGGCCTAATGGCGTGAAATGCCTGAATTGGCTCGGTATGAAAGAGCCACTCCAGCAACTCGGTGGGCCGATGGAATTTATGGCCTATAAGGAGTTTGTCCACGGCCAAACTTTGACGCGTTTTAGTCTCGATCCTTTAATCAAAAGTGTAGGTGAACGCCCCTACCCTGTGGCGCGGGCAGAACTGCAAGACATGCTGATCGATACCTATGGCCGTGCTGATATCCAGTTTGGCAAACGCGTGGTTAAAGTTGAAGAGTTTGATGGCGGTGTGCGAGCCTTTTTTAATGATGGGCATGTGGCCGTTGGGGATGTATTAATTGCCGCCGATGGTACGCACTCGGTTATTCGGCCTTATGTTCTCGGCCATCCTACTGAGCGCCGTTATGCCGGATATGTGAACTGGAATGGTCTGGTCGACATTGACGAATCTATTGCCCCAGCCAATCAATGGACGACGTTTGTGGGTGAAGGCAAACGGGTTTCTTTAATGCCAGTTGCCGGTAATCGTTTTTATTTCTTCTTTGA
>DATERH010000221.1:0-13825 GCA_035271785.1 Buttiauxella sp. | reverse complement strand
CAGTACATCAACGAGGTTGAGTCCGGTACCTACCCAGCTGAAGAACATAGTTTCCACTGACAGGAGAAGGGTTGTGTTGATTATCGAAACGATACCGCTGCTGCGTCAGCAGATCCGCCGTTGGCGCCAGGAAGGCAAGCGCATTGCGCTAGTCCCAACTATGGGAAACCTGCACGACGGGCATATGAAGCTGGTCGACGATGCGAAAAGCCGCGCCGATGTGGTGGTAACCACCATTTTTGTGAATCCGATGCAATTTGATCGCCCGGATGACTTAACGCGCTACCCACGTACCTTGCAGGAAGATTGCGAAAAACTTAACCACCGCAAGGTGGATCTAGTGTTTGCACCTGCACCTGGCGACATTTTCCCAAAAGGTCTGGATTCACAGACTTTCGTTGAAGTTCCAGGGCTTTCAACAATGCTCGAAGGCGCAAGCCGCCCTGGGCATTTCCGTGGTGTTTCTACCATCGTCAGTAAGCTGTTTAACATGGTTCAACCTGACATCGCCTGTTTTGGTGAGAAGGATTTCCAGCAACTCGCGTTAATTCGCAAAATGGTTGCAGACATGGGTTATGACATCGAAATCATTGGTGTACCCACGGTGCGCGCAAAAGATGGCCTGGCGCTGAGTTCCCGCAACGGCTATTTGAACGCAGAACAACGCAAAATCGCACCGGGCTTGCATAAAGTGATGCAATCTCTGGCGGACAAACTGCGTGCCGGCGAGCGTGATACCGAAGAAATGTTGGCTATCGCTGCGACTGAGCTAAATGAAAAAGGCTTCCGTTCAGATGACCTGCAAATCCGCGATGCAGATACATTGTTGGAACTGGATGTTGAAAGCAAAAGTGCAGTGGTGCTGATGGCGGCATGGCTCGGCCAGGCGCGTTTAATTGATAATATTCAGGTCAAACTGACACAGTAGACAGCCTGGCAAAATCGGGCAATACTGCCCGACTAACTTCCGGCGGCAAGCACTGAGCTTGCCGTTTACGTAACCCAATAGTGACGAAGGTTTAAGCTATGATACGCACCATGCTGCAAGGCAAACTTCACCGTGTCAAAGTGACGCAGGCAGATTTGCACTATGAAGGTTCCTGCGCCATCGATCAGGACTTCCTTGAGGCGGCTGGCATTCTGGAATATGAAGCCATTGATATTTATAACGTCACCAACGGTAAGCGTTTTTCTACTTACGCAATCGCTGGCGAGCGGGGTTCTAGAATTATTTCGGTCAACGGCGCTGCGGCGCATTGTGCCGATGAAGGCGACATTCTGATTATCGCAACTTATGTGACTATGCCGGATGAGCAAGCACGTAACTGGCAGCCGAAAGTGGCTTATTTCGATGGCGACAACGAAATGAAACGCCTGGCGAAAGCCGTACCGGTTCAGGTTGCTTAACTCCCATCTTCGAATTAAAAAGGCCTGCTTATTTAAGCAGGCCTTTTTTTATCTCAAGATTTCGGCTGGTTGGTTATCAGCCTCGACATGGTTTCTAACGAGTCGGTGCGTAATATATAAAGTCGTTTCAGCAAAAACGGATTATCTCCCGGCTTCACTTTCCCGCGCACTGTCGTCACCGCCATATGGTATCCCGCGTCATTAGCCGCCTGGACGGCTTTATCGTTGTAGCCGCCAAACGGATAAGAAAGGTAGATAACATGCGGGTTAAACTGCGACAGAGCCCGTCTTGAGCGTTCAAAATCCAGCAGAATATTGCGGTAAGTACGACGTAACAGTGTCGGCTGGCGGTTAGCGTCAACGCGATGCAAGAAATGGGTATGTGACTGAATATCAAACACATCCTGGCTAGCCTGCAATTCCGAGATACTCATAAATTGCAGTGTCTTCGGGTTCCAGGGCTGTGGATGCGCTTTAATGCGTGACGAAATAGTAAATGAAGTCGCCTTGAAACCATACGCTTTGAGGATCGGGTAAGCGTAGCGATAAACCGACTTTAGCCCGTCATCAAAAGTAATCACCACCGCACGCGCAGGCAGATTCATGCGATTACGCACATAACCTTCGAGCTGATACATCGTCAGAGTGGTGTAGCCCATATCCCGCAGCCACGCCATTTGGTTGCTGAATGCCACAACCGACGTAGTGGTAGAAGTATGACGGAAACGCGTGTTCTCTTCGTCACGTAGAATATGGTGATAAGTGAGTACCGGAATGCCGCTGTCCTGCTGGGCATCAAGGCTGCTGACATACCCAAGGCGGTTACCAATTCGAATCTGATACCAGGTTTGGTTGAGCCGGTCTTTCAGGCTGGCAACAATCGGATAACGTAAGTTGTTAGCTAGCGTACCAAACGGGGCGCTACCACTGTCTGGCGCGTTATACACGGCAACATCGCGGAAGGTCACCAGGTTTTGGTTACTCAATGGCTTGTGCAAATCACCCAAACGGTCTTCAACACGTTGTTTCCCCTGCACTGCCTCCAGATGAGTTTTATCAATAAAGCCAGTGCCAAAGCCAAAATTGAACTCGTAATAATCTGCCGCCACAGGGACTACCGCCAGAATTTGCCCTTCCTCAATGGTGCCGACAGAGATAACTTTATCTCCCACCTGCGCCCAAATATCGGCATCTTCTGTGGTTTGCATGTATTGCGCGGGAGTATGGTGGCTGCTGAGCAGGCTAGCATTAGCACTACTGCCACACATCAGTATTAGAGCAGCAAAGATAAGGCGAGTTAGCATAACGGATACGATTGCACTGAGTGTCTCAATGACGAAAAGAAGCGGTCATTCTAGCAAATGCCCGCCCAATACCAACCTTTCAGATCAATATTGGTGGAGTAATACAAAGGGAGGATTTTTTTGTTGTTGATGCCAAAGACTGGTGATGTCGTCCCCGCCCTGCTCAACGATACAGTCACGGAACTCTTCACTGGTCAACGTGCTGCGAAGCTTACGCATTGCAAACAACACAGGCAGCGTAACGCCGGAGATCACTTCACAATGGGATTGTTGGTGGCTCATTAAAGCTGCGGTGCGATAAGGTGCGGCTCCGGTAATATCTGTCAGAAAGACTACACCATCCCCAGAATCGCAATTATATAGTGCATCACACATCATACGGCTCAGCATATTGGTGCTCAGCCCATTCCAGTAATTCACCGCGCAACACTGAGGCTGAGGGCCAAAACGACGCTCAATCGCATCCAGCATATCCTGAGCGAAGTAATCATGACCGGCAATCACCCAACCTAACATGTCGTTCTCCTATTAACAGAGCGACAGTGTGCCAGATGATAAAACAGGCTCCCTGATACTAATCAAAAGTAGGTACGAAAGGTGGCATTTAACCTCCTCTTTCGAGGAGGTTCGCTACTTTAGCTACGCAAACCACGCCCACGCTGAATCAAATACCAACACAGAATGTAGAATGCGGCGATAAAGCCCACCAAGACCGTAATGGTAAACAGCAATGGCACATCATTAATACCTAAGAAACCGTAGCGGAAACCGCTGATCATATACACAACCGGGTTCAGGTGAGATAGCGCCTGCCAGAACGGAGGTAACAGTGTTAATGAGTAGAACACGCCGCCCAAATAAGTCAGTGGTGTCAGTACGAAAGTGGGTATCAGGCTGATGTCATCAAACGTCTTGGCGAACACGGCGTTCAACAAACCGGCGAGCGAGAACAGAATGGCGGTTAACAGGAGCGTTAACGCCACAAACAGCCAGGAGTGGACCTGGAACGGGACAAAGAAGAGCGAAACCGCAGTGACCAAAATCCCGACACACAAGCCACGCGCCACACCACCGCCAACATAACCGGCAATAATAATATGCGTCGGCACCGGGGCCACCAGCAGCTCTTCAATGTTGCGCTGGAACTTCGCGCTAAAGAATGAAGAGGCAACGTTGGCATAAGAGTTGGTGATCACCGCCATCATGATCAAGCCCGGCACGATGAACTGCATGTAAGTAAAACCATGCATTGAGCCGATTTGCGAGCCGATCAGGTTGCCGAAGATAATGAAATACAAGGTCATGGTGATGACCGGCGGCACCAGTGTTTGTATCCAGATCCGTGTAAAACGGTGGATTTCTTTGGTCCAGATACTTTTTAACGCCACCCAATAGAGATTCATCATGCCTGATCTCCTTTCTGACCGTTGACCAGCGTGACGAACAGTTCTTCCAGGCGGTTTGCTTTGTTACGCATACTTAATACCTGAACCCCTTGAGAGCTTAACTGGCTGAATACGCTATTTATTCCCTGCTCACGCAACACTTCCACTTCCAGAGTCGAGGTATCCACCAAACGGTACTGGTATCCATCTAACTGCGGCAATGGGCTTTTCGGCGCTAAGTCGAGAATGAAAGTTTCCGATTTCAGTTTAGAAAGTAATGACTTCATTGAGGTATTTTCGACCAACTCGCCATTTTGAATAATACCAATGTTACGGCACAGCATTTCTGCTTCTTCAAGATAGTGAGTAGTCAAAATGATGGTGGTGCCTTTGTCGTTCAAGTCCTTCAAGAAGCCCCACATTGAGCGACGCAGTTCAATATCGACGCCCGCGGTGGGTTCATCAAGAATCAGCAATTTGGGTTCATGCATTAACGCGCGGGCAATCATTAAACGACGCTTCATACCACCGGATAACATGCGTGCGCGTTCGTTACGTTTTTCCCACAGATCGAGCTGTTTTAGGTACTTTTCGCTACGTGCGATGGCTTCGCTACGCTCAACGCCATAGTAGCCAGCCTGATGAACAACAATCTGTTGCACAGTTTCAAACGGGTTAAAGTTAAATTCCTGCGGCACCAGCCCAAGCTGGCGTTTGGCGTTAACAATGTCTTTTTGCAGGTCGTAACCAAACACGCGAACCCGACCTGAGGTTTTATTTACCAATGAACTGATAATACCGATGGTGGTGGATTTTCCTGCGCCATTTGGCCCCAGCAGAGCATAAAAATCCCCTGCTTCAACACGAAGATCTATGCCACGCAGTGCTTGTACACCGCCTGGATAAGTTTTCGTTAACTGTTCCAGCTCTAATGCAATTGTCATTATTTACCGTTGCCTTGTCCGATACTAAAAGTTATGCCCCATATGATTCGCGGTGCAGTCAACTCCCGTACAACTTGAAGTATGACGGGGATAGCAGTTTTAAAATTTATTCAGTTCCCCTATATTACCTCAACGCACTTCTTCCGTTACAGGTTGTTAACTTCCATGAAAGACATTGATACCCTCATCAGCAATAACCAGGTCTGGTCAAAACTGATGGAGGACGAAGACCCGGGCTTTTTTGAACGTTTATCTCAAGCCCAAAAACCTCGCTTCTTGTGGATTGGTTGTTCTGATAGCCGCGTTCCCGCTGAACGTCTGACTGGCCTTGAACCAGGCGAGTTGTTTGTTCACCGTAACGTCGCAAACTTGGTAATTCATACGGATTTAAATTGCCTTTCTGTTGTTCAGTACGCAGTAGATGTTCTTGAAGTTGAACACATTATCATCTGCGGTCATTACGGATGCGGTGGTGTACAAGCGGCGGTTGAAAACCCTGATTTAGGGCTTATCAACAACTGGTTACTGCACATCCGCGATATCTGGTACAAGCATAGTTCGCTACTGGGAGAACTCCCACCGGAGCAGCGCCTGGATGCGCTTTGTGAACTGAATGTGATGGAGCAGGTTTATAACCTCGGCCATTCCACCATTATGCAGTCAGCGTGGAAACGTGGCCAGAAAGTCACAGTACACGGTTGGGCTTATGGTATTCACGATGGTCGCCTGCGTGATCTGGAAGTCACCGCCACCAGCCGCGAATCACTCGAGAAGGGTTACCGCAGCGGGATTTCGAATTTTCAAAACTCCAATAGCGGTCACAAGAATAGAACACCTACTCAGTAATACAGATAGCAAAAAGGGCCTTTAAGGCCCTTTTTTGATAGTCAAAGCGACGCGTTTTTCGACAAGTTACTCGTCCAGCAGAACCACTTTACCGACGTATGGCAGATGGCGATAACGTTGAGCGTAGTCAATACCGTATCCCACCACGAACTCGTCAGGAATCGCGAAACCTACCCACTCGACGTTAACGTCCACTTCACGACGCTCTGGTTTATCCAGCAGCGTACATATCGCCAGTGACTTTGGTTCACGCAGGCTCAGAATTTCGCGCACTTTGCTCAGCGTATTACCGGAGTCGATAATATCTTCGACGATTAGCACGTCTTTGCCGCGAATATCTTCATCAAGGTCTTTCAGGATTTTCACATCGCGGGTGGTGGACATGCCACTGCCATAACTCGATGCGGTCATAAAATCGACTTCGTGTGGCACTTGTACTTCACGGCACAAGTCAGCCATGAACATAAATGAGCCACGCAGCAAGCCAACCAGCACCATATCACTACCGCTATCACGATAATGTTCAGTGATCTCACGACCCAACTCAGCGATACGGGCTTTGATCTCCGCTTCGGGGATCATCACTTCAACAGTATGTTTCATAGTTATAACCATATGATTTAAAAATAAATCATTCGATATCGGTTGATTTTAAACCAATACAAAATATTCAGGCCAGCAGTATAACAGCAAAATACATTCTCATCCGCTATCAGTAAAAAGGCCATTTATGTGATGAATATCACACTTGTTAATAACTATAATGAATTGCTATCAAATTTTTAAGAGCGTGATAATTGTGAAAACAAATAACTCTGGTTCGCGAGTCATCGCAACCTTAACAACCCTGTTTGCAGTACTGACAGGGCTGTATTTACTTATTGGCGGGACATGGTTAGTGGCAATTGGGGGTTCCTGGTACTACCCAATTGCAGGGGTGGTGATGCTTGTCACCGCATGGTTACTTTGGCAACGCAAAGCTTTGGCTCTTTGGGTTTACGCCGTCTTACTGCTTTGCACTATGGCGTGGTCAGTCTGGGAAGTCGGTTTCGATTTCTGGGCGTTAACACCACGTTTAGACGTACTTTTCTTCTTCGGTGTATGGTTACTGCTGCCGTTTGTTTATCGTCATCTGATTCTACCTGCGAAAGGTGCAGCTCCAGCACTTGGCGCTGTGCTGGCGATTACCGTGGTAGCACTGGTCTGGGCGGTATTTAACGATCCACAGGAAATCAACGGCACGCTGAAAAGCGATGAAGTTACAGCGGCCACAAGTTCCACCATTCCTGATGCTGATTGGCCTGCATATGGCCGCAATCAGGAAGGTCAGCGCTACTCTCCTTTAAAGCAGATCAACGATAAGAACGTCGCTCAGCTTAAAGAAGCGTGGACCTTCCAGACGGGTGATGTGAAACGCCCAACCGATCCGGGCGAAATCACCAACGAAGTCACCCCGATTAAAATCCGCGATACCCTTTACCTGTGTACCGCTCACCAGCAACTGTTTGCGCTGGATGCGGCTACCGGTAAGCAGAAATGGAAATTCGATCCGCGACTTGATACCAATCCTTCGTTCCAGCACGTGACCTGCCGTGGCGTTTCTTACCACGAAGCCACGGCTGATAATGCCAATCCAGATGTCGTGTCTGATTGTCCACGTCGTATCATCCTTCCGGTGAATGACGGGCGTCTGTTTGCAATCAATGCTGACAACGGTCAGCTTTGCGAAAGCTTTGCTAACAAAGGCATCCTTAATCTGCAAACCAATATGCCGGTGACCACACCAGGCATGTATGAGCCAACGTCACCGCCAATTATCACCGATAAAGTGATCGTAATTGCTGGTGCTGTGACGGATAACTTCTCCACTCGCGAGCCGTCTGGTGTTATCCGTGGCTTTGATGTGAACAGCGGCAAACTGCTGTGGGCATTCGATCCAGGTGCAAAAGATCCGAATATCATTCCAGGTGACGAGCACCATTTCACCCTTAACTCACCGAACTCCTGGGCGCCAGCGGCCTATGATGCGAAGCTTGATTTGGTGTACCTGCCGATGGGGGTCACCACGCCAGATATTTGGGGCGGTAACCGCACACCAGAACAAGAGCGCTTTGCCAGTAGCATCGTAGCGCTGAACGCAACGACCGGGAAATTGGCGTGGTCTTATCAAACGGTTCACCATGACCTGTGGGATATGGACATGCCATCACAGCCTACGCTTGCCGATATTAATGACAAGAATGGCAACCTGATCCCGGTTATCTACGCACCTGCGAAAACCGGTAACATCTTTGTGCTGGATCGTCGTGACGGCAAATTGGTCGTTCCGGCTCCGGAAAAACCGGTTCCACAAGGTGCAGCGAAAGGCGACTATGTTACCCCAACCCAACCGTTCTCCGATCTGAGCTTCCGTCCAAAGAAAGATTTGAGCGGTGCGGATATGTGGGGGGCGACGCTCTATGACCAGATGGTCTGCCGCATTATCTTCCACAACCTGCGTTATGAAGGCATCTTCACACCACCGTCTGAGCAAGGCACGCTGGTGTTCCCGGGTAACCTGGGGATGTTCGAATGGGGTGGGATTTCAGTCGACCCTAACCGCCAGGTAGCGATTGCTAACCCGATGGCGCTGCCGTTTGTTTCTAAACTGATGCCACGCGGTCCAGGTAACCCGATGGAGCCGCCGAAAGATGCTAAAGGTAGCGGTTCTGAATCTGGTATTCAGCCCCAGTATGGTGTGCCGTATGGCGTTACGCTGAACCCGTTCCTTTCTCCTTTCGGCTTACCATGTAAGCAACCGGCGTGGGGCTACATCTCTGCGGTAGATTTGAAAACCAATGAAGTGGTGTGGAAAAAACGTATCGGTACCGTGCGCGACAGCTCGCCGCTGCCACTGCCATTTAAAATGGGGATGCCGATGCTGGGCGGCCCAATTTCTACCGCAGGTAACGTGCTGTTTATTGGCGCAACCGCAGATAACTACCTGCGGGCGTACAATATGAGTAACGGCGATAAGCTGTGGGAAGCGCGTCTGCCAGCCGGTGGCCAGGCCACGCCGATGACCTATGAAGCGAATGGCAAACAGTACGTTGTGATTTCTGCAGGCGGTCATGGCTCATTCGGAACCAAGATGGGCGACTATATCGTTGCTTACGCTTTGCCGGACGAGGCTAAGTAAAAAAACTGTCGGATGACGCTACGCTTATCCGACTTACGGAACGAGCGGATGAACAGACTTCAGTTCATCCGCCTTTTTTTACGCCACCGTAAACCCAAGCATCATGCCAGTGTCTTCATGTTCCAAAAGATGGCAATGCGCCATGTACGACTGCTCTTTTGTCGCCGTATGATCAAACCGCACTAACACTTCACTGCGCCCGCCTTCCACGCGAACCGTGTCTTTCCAGCCCTGACGATGCGTTTCAACCGGTTTACCGTTTTCGCTCAGAATACGGAACTGCGTGCCATGAATATGGAAGGGATGCAGCATCATGTCGCCTTCACCGGAAATCGTCCATTTCTCGTATTTGCCTTTCTCGGCTGCAAACGCTGGGGTGTTCATATCAAACGCTTTGCCGTTAATCTTGTTGGCATTATGGAAGTCGAAACCAGCACCTTGTTTGCCGTGGTTCATGCTGCCATGGTCCATGTTGCTCATATTGCCCATGTTGCTCATGTTGCTCATGTTGCTCATATTGCCCATGTTGCCCATGTTGCCCATGTTTTCATGCCCGGACATGTTCATGCCACCCATCGCCTGAGGGCCATATTTATCCATCAGCGCCTGCATTCCCATCATATCCAGCATCGGATCCATCATCAGTTGCAGCCAACGTTCGGTCACCCCTTCATGATTTGGGATCGCTGGGACGGTAACCAGTTTATCGGGCAGTTCACCATAAGCGGCGATAATCAGAGGTTGGATACGCACTACAGGCACTGGCTGGTCAAAAGGCGCGACCGTCATCCCCATTTGTTTAACCGGTAGCGTGACGATATCAAACGCTTTACCGTCACGGGTATCCACCAGCACTTCGAAGCGCTCACCCATCAACATCGACAGCTCAGTGACTTTGACCGGTTCAGCTAACAGGCCGCCGTCACTGGCAATCACGTACAGTGGGCGGTTATCGCTGGCAGCAATATTCAATGAACGAGCGTTACAGCCATTCAGCAAGCGTAAACGCAGCCAGCCACGCGGGTTGGCGTGTTGCGGATACACCGTACCGTTGCACAAAAGCGTGTCGCCAAACCAACCAACCGCGGCGCTCATCAGATCCAGTTGATAATCTATTTGCCCGTCGGCATTGAAACGCTTGTCCTGAATAATCAGCGGCACATCATCGATGCCCCACTGTTTGGGTAAACGTAGCGCACGGCTTTCGCTATCTTCGATTAATACTAGCCCTGCGAGCCCCATTGCGACCTGGTGGCCGGTTTTTCCATGCTGATGTGGGTGGAACCAGCATGTCGCGGCGCGTTGCTGGGGCGTAAATTTCACGGTGCGTTTGCCACCTGCTGCAATGACACCTTGTGGCCCACCATCCACCTCACCGGGGATTTCTAAACCATGCCAGTGCAGCGTCGTTTCTTCAGCAAGGGTGTTTTTAATCTCTACAGTAACTTCTTCGCCCCGGCTAAGCTGCACCGCGGGACCCAGCAAATTGCCGTTATAACCCCAGGTGGTGGCTGTTTTTCCATTGAATGTACTTTTACCGCCTTGTACGGTTAAACGAATGCTATTCTTTGCATCAGGGGTAACAAGTTCTGGGATCAATAATGACGGTCTGTCGGCAGCTAGCGCGGCTTTACTCCAGAGCGGCAGTGCGCTAAACGCACCCATGACTGCAGAATATTTTAGAAAATCACGGCGATGCATATTCAATTCCTTTCTGTAGCAGGCGTGAAAATAAGCATAAACCCTACCCTTACGGGAAGGTCAAGTTTAACCCAAGGTATGGAGCTGCGAATAAATCTCGTCGAGCTTCATTTAACTGTGTTAACGTTTCATATCTGACAAAAAGTGGTATATGCGATGAAGATGGGTGTTAGGGCATTAATGCTGGGGGTTTTGCTGGCTTTTTCCACCAGCAGTCAGGCACTTAGTGAGTCTGAAGCAGAAGATATGGCCGATCTTACTGCGGTTTTTGTGTTCCTGAAAAATGATTGCGGCTACCAAAATCTGCCTAACGGACAAATTCGTCGCGCACTGGTGTTTTTTGCACAACAAAACCAGTGGGATTTGAGTAATTACGATACCTTTAATATGAAAGCGTTGGGTGAAGACAGCTATCGCGATCTGAGTGGAATTGCCATCCCAACAGCGAACAAATGTAAATCCCTTGCCCGGGACTCGCTCAGCTTGCTCGCTTACGTGAAGTAACCCGTCTTTTAAAATACTTCTGGAAATTATAGCCGCTCGAAGCGGCTATTTTTGATCTTGTCATCTATCGCTATTTTACCCTAAACAATTCGAGTTGCAGGAAGGCGGCAAAGGAGTGACAAATCGGCTTGGCCGATTTGAACAACGCTTGCGCTTGCCCTAAGGGTGGGCCTCAGAGAGACTCATAATCCCCAGGAGCTTAAAAGTCAGTGACTGGGGTGAATGAGAGCAGCCAACGCACATGCAACTTGAAGTATGACGGGTATACAACAATTTCCTAAAAATTAGTCAGCTAATTGCGTAAAAATAAAAAATAGTTATTCTTGTTAAGGTAAGTGATTAATTGAAACTCATTTTAATAAGAGTCATATCACAGAGTGCTTTTTATTATTAATTAGGTGACGACATTCTTCACCTACGCCAGGCTATTTATTCAAATAAAGAACCACTATTTTACTTTAGCTCATCGCCAGAGTTTATTGATTGCTATGGAAATCAGCATAAGTTTGCAAATAACATCAAAGGATGGATATACGTGTTCATGAAACTTAAAAAGGTAATCCAGGGATTTTACCCGGCGATTGTGACGATTGTGATCATGTTGACAAGCGGCTGTACTCTCTCGCACTCACAGCAAGCTAAACCCATTGCAAAAGCGCAACCCGTACAAATGATTCAACCCGCGCCGAGCATTGAAAATGTTTCTCCGACTCAGGTTAAATCATCACAACAAGAACAAATTACCTTTTGTCGTCAGGCACTTGATTCATTACAAAAAGTGAACCCTTCACGTGCTCGTAAATTGAATAATGATTTTAATGCTCTTGTTAATGCAGCCTCTCAATATAATAGCGTTCGTGGGCAAGTCGGTGACACAACTCGCCAGGCAATTGACTCTATGTATCACTTCAAGAGTATTAAACTGTGCGCTGATATTGATAAAGAGTTAATGGATAGTCTGGTTGTTCGTGGTGAGAGTTCTATTCGATGAAACGTCACTCTTTAATATTGCAATTCCCACTGGCGATAACTTGTCTGTTGGGTTTTAACCAGATGGCAAATGCTGAAGAAGATCCTTTAGTCGCTATAACGACGAGTTCTGATTTCGATAATTCTGTTCCCGCAATCCTTAATTATGCGCAACAGGCGCAGGATAAATCCTCCACGGGATCGGTGCGCAATTCATCTAAGAGTCAAAAACGAGTAACGGCAAGCAACAAGAAAAGTACGCCTGATGCCAAATACTCTCAGCAGCAAGGCTGGATAACGCAAAAAGATGCCACTATTCGCCAGCTTCAGACGCAGCTTGCGGCAATGAATGCGCAAGAGGAAACGAACGCGCAAAAAGAAGATGAACTCACGGCGCAAATTAAAGCGTTACAAGGGCAGCTTGATTCCCAGAAACAGCAAAATACCGGGCTTGCAGATGTACAGAAGCAATCGGCGCTGCTCGAGTCTCAGCTCAAAGAAAAAGGCACGCTGCTTGACAGCCTGACCCAAAAACTCAACGACAGTGAGCAGCAGCGTGCAACGCAAGTCAGCGCGCTGCAAGAACAGTTAAATCAAGAAAACCAGGCCGTAAAAACGAAAGAAGCCGAATTGGCAAAACTCGCCGCCGATTTTACTCAGTTTAAGGATGAAGCCGCCAAAAAATCATCCGTGGTGGATTTGAAACTCGCGCCTCAGCAGCAGGCGTATTCCATTGGCGTGTCGCTTGGCAATGACGTTTTACATGAATTAAACACCCGTGAATCTCAGGGCGTGAAAGTCGATCACGATGCGGTGATGCTGGGTATCAGCGACGTATTTAAAGGCACGCTGGCACTGGATGAAAGCACGCGAAATAAATCTCTCAAAGCAGCGTCCCAGGCCTTGTTGGAAAACCTGTCGAAAGCCGAAAGCCTGGCGATTAAAGAAGGGAAAGTTTACCAACAGAAGTTTGCCAGACAGAAAGGCGCTGAGTTCAAAGATGGGGTCTACAGCCGCATTGATTACGCAGGCCAGGATGCGATTGGTCCAGAAGATACCGTGGTTGTGGTGATGAAAGAGACGCTCACCGATGGTACGGTCGTTAGCGATATGGAGGCCGCAGGCAAAGTGTGGTCGCAGCCGTTGAGCGCCTACCCGCCTATTTTCAGCGGCCCGCTTAAGCGCCTGGGAAACCATGGCAGTATTACCGTTGTTGTGCCACCGGATCTTGCGTATGGCAGTAAGGGATTAGCGCCGAAAATACCGCCGGGAGCTACGATGACTTACAGTATTCGTGTTGTTGATGTGATTAGAAAAACGAAGTAATTCCGTATAATTTTCAGGCCCGCGAGGGCCTGCTTTTTTTATCGCTGACTCAAAAACTCGCGATACGCCGCAATAACCTGCATAAAGTCTTCAACCCCGCAGAAAGATAAACTCTCTTCATCGTAGTAGTTCATCCCGTCTTCCATTTCATCACCGGTAATTTCCAGCTGATTGGCACGGATAATCACTTCTTCGCCGTCGAGCCACAATGTGTATTCGTGTCCAGTACGTTGCCACTGGCGCTCGCTGCCTTTTACTGAA
>DATERH010000220.1:0-12114 GCA_035271785.1 Buttiauxella sp. | reverse complement strand
GAGCTTTACTCCAAGTAAAGCTTAGTACCAAAGAGAGGACACAATGCAGGGTTCTGTGACAGAGTTTCTAAAACCGCGCCTGGTAGATATCGAGCAAGTGAGTTCGACGCACGCCAAGGTGACCCTTGAGCCTTTAGAGCGTGGCTTTGGCCATACTCTGGGTAACGCACTGCGCCGTATTCTGCTCTCATCGATGCCGGGTTGCGCGGTGACAGAGGTTGAGATTGATGGTGTACTACATGAGTACAGCACCAAAGAAGGCGTACAGGAAGATATCCTGGAAATCCTGCTCAACCTGAAAGGGCTGGCGGTAAGAGTTCAAGGTAAAGATGATGTAATTCTTACTCTGAATAAGTCTGGCATTGGCCCTGTGACTGCAGCCGACATCACCCATGATGGTGATGTCGAAATCGTCAAGCCGCAGCATGTGATCTGCCACCTGACCGATGAGAACGCATCTATTAGTATGCGTATCAAAGTTCAGCGCGGTCGCGGTTATGTGCCGGCCTCTGCCCGAATTCATTCGGAAGAAGATGAGCGTCCAATCGGCCGTCTGCTGGTCGACGCCTGCTACAGCCCTGTAGAGCGAATTGCCTACAATGTTGAAGCAGCGCGTGTAGAACAGCGTACCGACTTGGATAAGCTGGTCATCGAAATGGAAACCAACGGCACAATCGATCCTGAAGAGGCGATTCGTCGTGCGGCAACCATTCTGGCTGAACAACTTGAAGCTTTCGTAGACTTACGTGATGTACGTCAACCTGAAGTTAAAGAAGAGAAACCAGAATTCGATCCGATCTTGCTGCGCCCTGTTGACGATCTGGAATTGACTGTCCGCTCTGCTAACTGCCTTAAGGCAGAAGCTATCCACTATATCGGTGATCTGGTACAGCGTACCGAAGTTGAGCTGCTCAAAACGCCTAACTTGGGTAAAAAATCTCTTACCGAGATTAAAGACGTGCTGGCTTCCCGTGGTTTGTCTCTGGGCATGCGCCTGGAAAACTGGCCACCGGCAAGCATCGCTGACGAGTAACCGGATCACAGGTTAAGGTTTTACTGAGAAGGATAAGGTCATGCGCCATCGTAAGAGTGGTCGTCAACTGAACCGCAACAGCAGCCATCGCCAGGCTATGTTCCGCAATATGGCAGGGTCACTGGTTCGTCATGAGATCATCAAGACGACTCTGCCTAAAGCGAAAGAGCTGCGTCGCGTAGTTGAGCCGCTGATTACTCTTGCCAAGACTGATAGCGTTGCTAATCGTCGTCTGGCATTCGCCCGCACTCGTGATAACGAGATCGTGGCAAAACTGTTTAATGAACTGGGTCCGCGTTTTGCAGCCCGTACTGGTGGTTACACTCGCATTCTTAAGTGTGGCTTCCGTGCTGGTGATAATGCTCCGATGGCTTACATCGAGCTGGTTGATCGCGCCGAGTCTCAAACAGAAGCTGCTGCAGAGTAATCTGTAGTAACGTAAAAAAACCGGGCTTGCCCGGTTTTTTTATATCTGTAATTTCCCTTCCTGCACCAATTCATCGTATCTTTGTTTTATCCTTGGCAGCGCCGACATAAATTATGCGGTTACTCGACCAATGGCCAGAACGTCATATTCTTGATGCACAACGCAATGCAGAGTTTGACTTGCTGGCGGGCACAGGTGTTTCTCTTAAACTCAAAGACGATTCGGAGCATCAGGCTATAAATAAGAAACTGGCATTACTTGAGCTAAAACTGCAACAGGCAGTGATGTGCGCAGATTTTTTGCGTGGAGAGTATGCCTGCAAATTGCTTCATAAATTTGGTGAGGAATAAATGATCATGTTTCGTATTGGAGAGTTGGCCCGCCTGGCAGATGTTACACCTGATACCATACGTTATTATGAAAAACAGCAAATGATGGATCATGAAATCAGAACTGAAGGCGGCTTTCGGCTTTATAGCGAAAGTGATTTGCAGCGTCTGAAATTCATCAGATACGCCAAGCAATTAGGTTTCACGCTTGAAACGATTCGTGAACTGCTGTCGATCCGAATTGATCCAGAACATCACACGTGTCAGGAATCAAAGAGCATTGTGCAGTCGAGACTCATAGAGGTGGAGTCCAAAATAAAAGAACTTCAGCATATGAGGCGATCGTTGCAGAGGTTGAATGATGCATGTTGTGGGAGTGCCCACAGCAGCGCATATTGTTCAATTCTTGAGGCGCTTGAACAAGGGGCGAGTCAGCGGAAAGAATAATTGCGATCCACCAAATGCAGGCATACACTTGCGTCGTTATTTTAATCAGTTGGAGTTTATATGAGTAAGTATCAGCATAAGAAAGGGATCATAAAGGATAATGCCATTGAGGCTTTGTTACATGATCCGCTGTTTCGTCAACGAGTTGAGCAGAACAAGAAAGGAAAGGGAAGTTATCAGCGTACTGCAAAATATGGCAAAAAGGGTAACTGGGAGGCCAGTGGCAAACAAGCAATTTGCTTTTTTACCACTGGCCTTCCTCTTTTAACTAGCGCTATCAGATTCTCTCATTCTGCTGTTTCAGCAGGTCGCGGATTTCGCTGAGCAACACTTCTTCTTTAGTTGGTGCCGGTGGTGTTACTGGTTCTTCTATTTTCTTACGGTTCATTTGGTTCATCGCTTTGATTGCCAGGAAAATGGCGAAAGCTACAATCACGAAATCAAAAATATTCTGAATAAAGACACCATAATGCATCACTACTGCTGGAATATCACCAGCTGCAGGTCGAAGGGTTAAGACGAATTGTTTAAAATCAACGCCCCCAATTAGCAATCCTAGGGGCGGCATAATAATATCCGCAACCAGTGATGAAACAATTTTCCCGAATGCAGCACCAATAATCACACCTACTGCCAAATCCACAACGTTTCCGCGCATCGCAAATTCACGAAATTCTTTTAACATGCTCATTTTTCTCTCCTTGTACTGGCTGACGCTAATAAGTCTAACAAATGGTGACTCGATTGCCATTACATAAGGTAATAAGAATTAAGTGATAATTCCTTAATAATGGGATGGTTTTTCTTAGGGGGAAAATGGAGCGGAGAAAATCTCCGCCCAAAGAAAATTATAGGAAGAATGGGCTTGGTTGGAATAAACGTTCAACATCGCTGACATATTTCTTATCTGTCAGGAACATAATTACATGGTCGCCTTGTTCAATGCGTAAATTGTCATTAGCGATCATGACGTCATTACCGCGAACAACTGCGCCAATAATCGTCCCCGGAGGAAGTTTAATTTCATCGATTGAACGACCCACAACGCGCGAAGTGCTTTCATCACCATGAGCAACGGCTTCAATCGCTTCAGCTACACCTCGGCGCAAAGAAGAAACCCCGACGATATCGGCTTTACGCACGTGACCGAGTAAAGCCGAAATAGTGGCTTGTTGTGGTGATATTGCAATATCAATCACGCTGCCTTGAACCAGGTCAACGTAGGCTTTGCGCTGGATGAGCACCATAACTTTCTTGGCACCCATACGCTTAGCCAGCATCGCGGACATAATATTTGCTTCATCGTCGTTAGTGACGGCAATGAATAAATCGACTTGTTCAATATGTTCTTCGGCTAGCAGCTCCTGATCTGAAGCGTCGCCGTAGAAAACGATGGTGTTTTGCAACATTTCAGCCAGCTCGGCGGCACGTTGCGCATCACGTTCAATGAGTTTTACGCTGTAATCTTTTTCAAGTCGCTGTGCGAGACCCGCCCCAATATTCCCGCCACCGACCAGCATGATGCGCTTATAGGGTTTCTCAAGGCGTTGTAATTCGCTCATTACCGCTCGAATATGCTGAGAGGCGGCAATGAAGAATACTTCATCACCAGCTTCAACAATGGTTGAACCTTGCGGGCGAATAGGTCTGTCGTGTCGGAAAATTGCGGCAACGCGAGTTTCAATATGCGGCATATGTTCACGCATAGTTGAAAGTGAATTGCCCACTAGCGGGCCGCCATAATAGGCTTTCACTACGGCAAGGCTGACTTTTCCTTCGGCAAAATTGACGACCTGTAGCGCACCTGGATACTCAATAAGACGATAAATATTGTCGATAACCAACTGTTCAGGTGCGATAAGGTGGTCAATTGGCACCGCCTCAGCATTAAATAAACGCTCGGCATCCCTCACATAATCTGGAGCACGGATACGCGCAATACGGTTCGGAGTATTAAAAAGTGAATATGCAACCTGGCAGGCAATCATATTCGTTTCGTCCGAACTGGTAACAGCGACCAACATATCAGCATCATCTGCACCCGCTTCGCGTAAAACACGAGGATGCGAGCCGTGCCCTTGCACGACGCGTAAGTCGAACTTATCTTGCAAACTGCGTAGGCGATCCTGGTTAGTATCAACAACCGTAATATCGTTGTTTTCACCCACCAGATTTTCTGCAAGAGTGCCACCAACTTGGCCCGCACCCAGAATTATTATTTTCATTATTTATAGCTTCATTGGTGATGAAACCTAAGATTCAGCATACCTGAATCAGCTTTTAATTAGCTTAGCGTAAAAGAAGCCATCACCCTCTTCCTGTGAAGGCAGATTCTGGATCCCCGGTTTTTCAGGCGTACCCGTTTCAACCAGTTTCGCTTCCGGATGCTGCGCCAGGAATGCAGCAACCTGTTGGCAGTTTTCTTCCGGCAGAATAGAGCAAGTGGCGTAAACCAGTGTGCCGCCAGATTTCAGTCTTGGCCAAATAGCCTCGAGAATCTCTTTTTGCAACGCGGCTAATTCAGCAATGTCCCTGTCACGGCGTAACCACTTGATATCGGGATGGCGGCGAATAACACCGGTCGCTGAGCAAGGTGCATCAAGAAGAATTCGGTCAAATTGTTGCTTGCCACACCATTGCTCAGGAAAACGCCCATCGCCAGATTTCACATCAGCCGTCATCCCTAAACGTTGTAGGTTTTCGTGTACACGTTTCAGGCGTTGTTCATCAATGTCGACTGCCATGACGCGTGCGTTAGGGGCAGCTTCCAAAATATGGGTGGTCTTGCCGCCAGGTGCCGCACATAAATCAAGGATCGCCTCGCCGTCTTGCGGAGAGAGTAGATCAACTGAACCTTGTGCCGAAGCATCCTGAACGGTAACCCAGCCTTGCTCAAATCCAGGTAAGGCATGGACAGGTGCTGGAGTTTCCAGGCGCACCGCATCGCTATACTGTGGATGAATATGACCTTCTAGCCCACTTTCAGTCAGTAATGCCATCCACTCTTCGCGTGTATGATGCTGACGATTGACACGCAGCCACATTGGTGGGCGCTGATTATTTGCATCAACTATAGAATGCCATTGATTTGGATAAGCTTTTTTTAAACGCTGCAGCAGCCATGCTGGGTGCAGGAAGCGGCTTTCATGTTTAGCGGCTTCGGCCATCAGTTCTTCTTGCTGACGCTGGAACTGGCGCAGTACACCGTTAATCAAACCTTTAAGTGACTGACGCTTAATTACAACCGCCCCTTCAACTGTTTCTGCAAGAGCGGCATGGGCAGGAATTCGGGTGTAAAGCAGCTGATAAAAACCCACCATAATTAAATAGTGAATAGTGCGTTGCTTGCCGGTCATCGGACGGGACATCAACTTACTGACCAGCCACTCTAATTGTGGCAACGTGCGCAATACGCCAAAGCAGAGCTCTTGAAGTAGTGCTTTATCTTTATCAGAGACTTTGTGTTGCATCGCAGGCAGCACGTTGCTGAGTGATTGACCTTGTTCCACAACTTGTTCAATCGTCTGTGCGGCCATACTGCGAAGATTTAGTGTTTTTTTCATAACCACGCTCTGGTTTTCCGGCGCTTAAAAACAAAAATGCCCAGGTGTTTGGCCTGGGCGCAAAGAATTTCTTTTATCAGGCGAGGAGCATACCTGGTTCAAACCATTCGCTCCGAGAGTTCAGGAGATCCTGAGCTTTCATCGCTTTCTTACCGGCTGGCTGGAGAGACTCCAGATTTAAAATCCCTTCACCGGTCGCCACCTGAATCCCTTGTTTATTGGATTCGAGGATGGTGCCTGGAGCCGCATTAGTAGAGTGATTAATCACTGATGCTTGCCAGACTTTGACGGGTTGTTCGTCGATTTCCAACCAACTCATTGGCCATGGATTAAATGCCCTAATGCAACGCTCAAGCTGCACAGCAGAAAGCGTCCAGTCAATACGCGCTTCTTCCTTACTGAGTTTCTCGGCGTAAGTCACCAGATCTTCATTTTGAATTTCTGGCTTTGCACAGCCAGTTGCCAGCTGATCTAGTGTTTCCAATAAACCCTGTGGGCCAAGGTTTGCCAGCTTATCGTATAGCGATGCACTGGTATCGGTGGCTTCTATTGGGCAGGCAAGTTTGAACAGCATATCGCCGGTATCCAAACCAACATCCATCTGCATAATAGTAACGCCTGTTTCGGCATCCCCAGCCCACAATGAACGTTGAATTGGTGCAGCACCTCTCCAGCGTGGCAGCAGTGAACCATGCACATTGATACAGCCCATGCGTGGCATATCGAGCACTGCTTTGGGCAGAATCAAACCGTAGGCCACGACCACCATCACATCGGCATTCAGGCCGAAAACTAATTCCTGATTCTCTACGGGACGTAAAGAGGCCGGTTGAAATACGGGGATATTCTTTTCTGTCGCCAGCACTTTGACCGGGCTTGGCATCAACTTTTTACCGCGCCCTGCAGGTCTGTCGGGCTGTGTAAATACGCCAACGACGTGGTGCTGAGAAGACAACAGCGCGTCAAGATGACGCGCTGCAAAGTCAGGAGTACCCGCGAAAATAATACGTAGTGAATCAGACACATTATTCCCTTTTGTGATGGATTAAGCGGTCTTGTTCAGACGAGCCATTTTTTCCAGTTTCTGACGAATACGCTGACGTTTCAACGGAGACAGATAATCGACGAACAGTTTGCCAACCAGATGGTCCATCTCATGCTGAATACAAATGGCGAGTAGGCCATCAGCTTCCAGCTCAAACAGCTGTCCTTCACGATCCTGCGCACGGATTTTGACGAATTCCGCACGAGGAACTAACGCACGTTGTTCTGGGATAGAGAGACAACCTTCTTCGATGCCGGTTTCACCGCTTTTTTCCAGCAGCTCAGGGTTGATTAAAACCAGGCGCTCGTCGCGGTTCTCGGAAACATCAATCACAATAATTCGTTGATGGATATCCACCTGTGTTGCTGCCAGGCCAATACCCTCTTCAGCGTACATTGTCTCGAACATGTCATCGACAATCCGCTGAATCTCCGCATTCACCTCTTTGACCGGCGTCGCTACAGTGCGAAGGCGCTCGTCCGGAAAATGTAATACCTGCAAAACTGACATAAATATCCAGAGCTGTGTTCAATTGATAGAAAGATTATTACCTCTATTCTAGACATTTCCCGGCCTGATTGACAGCATCAGTGACCAATCGCAAGGATTGCTTTTATCGCTTATGGCAGGGGGATGCTGTGCCACCAAAAGAGATCTGGTTACGCTTGATGGCAGTTCAAAATCTAAGCGGTGATAAGTTATTAAAAATTGCCCATTTCTTATTGAATGATTCTGGATGCTCGATTGCTTCGCTAACTCAAGCGGGTTTATCAACCCGCCAGATTGTCCAATTTAGAGAGTGTAGTGATAAAGGGGTAGAAAAAGGGCTGCTATGGCTCGAACAACCAGATCACTATCTTCTCACTGCCGATGACAGCAATTATCCTGAACAATTGCGAGCAATTGATTGTTACCCTGTGGCGCTATTTGTAGCCGGTGACATTGAACTTCTTTCCAGTAACCAGCTTGCCGTAGTGGGTAACCGTAATCTTTCTTTGTATGGGGAACGGTGGTGCCGGATGTTTTGTGAACCACTTGCCACCGCGGGGTTAACGATAACCAGTGGTCTGGCTTTGGGTATAGATGCAGTCGCCCATCGCGCGGCTTTGAATTGTCACGGAAAGACAGTGGCTGTCTTGGGAAATGGCCTGGCAAACATTTACCCTAAACGTCATAAAGCTTTGGCCGAACAAATTATTGCTGAGGGCGGAGCGGTCATCTCTGAATTTCCCCTCCTAACGACTCCTTGGCCGGGTAATTTTCCTCGTAGGAATCGTATTATTAGTGGGTTGAGTCGAGCTGTATTTGTTGTGGAAGCCAGCGAGCGCAGCGGATCTTTGGTTACTGCTCGTTATGCAATCGAGCAAGGGAGGGAACTCTTTGCATTACCGGGGGCTGTGGGTAGCCCTGGGAGTGAAGGGCCACACTGGTTGATAAAGCAGGGCGCTACACTGGTGAGCCATCCCACAGACATACTTGAGCATCTGGAAAGTGAATTGCAGTGGCTCCCTTCTCCTCACAAAGCACTAATATATTCACAGAATGAGGGAGATCGTACATTGCCATTTCCTGAGCTGTTGGCTAACGTAGGAGATGAGGTTACACCTGTTGACGTCGTCGCTGAACGTGCCGGCCAACCTGTGCCTGTGACAGTAGTTCAACTGCTCGAACTGGAGTTAGCAGGATGGATCGCAGCTGTACCCGGCGGCTATGTCCGATTGAGGAGGGCATGCCATGTTCGACGTACTAATGTACTTATTTGAAACCTACATCCATAACGAAGTGGAAATGCGAGTTGATCAAGATAAATTGACTCGTGATCTCGCCGATGCTGGTTTTGATCACGAAGACATTTATAACGCGCTTGTGTGGCTTGAAAAGTTGGCTGACTATCAAGATGGTCTGGCTGAACCCATGCAATTGGCCGCTGACCCGCTTTCTATGCGCATGTATACCGCAGAGGAATGCCAGCGACTTGATGCATCTTGTCGGGGATTTTTACTGTTCCTTGAACAGATTCAGGTGCTAAACCTTGAAACCCGTGAAATGGTTATTGAAAGAGTATTAGCGTTAGACACTGCCGAGTTCGAGCTGGAAGATTTAAAGTGGGTAGTACTAATGGTGTTATTCAATATTCCGGGTTGTGAAAACGCTTATCAGCAAATGGAAGAATTACTCTTCGAAGTAAATGAAGGTATGCTGCATTAAACAAAAGTCGCAGCATGAGATGTTATGACCAAATCAGCACTGTTCACTGTGCCTAAAAATGGACCCTGTCCCCAGTGCGGGGCAGGGTTAGTCATTCGTTCCGGCAAACACGGCCCTTTTCTTGGCTGTTCCCATTATCCGGAATGTGATTATGTGCGCCCACTAAAAAGCCAAGCTGATGGCCATGTGGTCAAAGTGCTTGAAGGTCAACTCTGTCCCTTATGCCAGGATAACCTTGTTTTGCGACAAGGCCGCTTTGGGATGTTTATTGGTTGTAGTAACTATCCAACCTGCGAACATACTGAAGTTATCGACAAACCCGACGAAACGGCAATCAGTTGCCCGCAGTGTCAGCAAGGCAAGTTAGTCCAGCGACGATCTCGATTTGGCAAAACTTTTTGGTCGTGCGATAGCTATCCGACCTGTCAGTTCGTCATTAATAGCAAACCAGTGGCAGGCGAATGCCCTGCGTGTCACTATCCTTTACTTATCGAAAAGAAAACGGCGCAGGGATTGAAACAATTCTGTGCCAGCAAACAATGTGGAAAGCCGGTAACGGCGGAATAAAGCTTGTGAAGACAAACCTGCAAACAGAGCAACTCCAAGAGATCGTTGTCGCCCTGAAACAACAAAAAGTTATCGCTTATCCAACCGAGGCTGTCTTTGGTGTCGGTTGTGATCCTGACAGTGAACAAGCCGTCACGCGCTTGCTTGATTTAAAACATCGTCCAGTCGACAAAGGCTTGATACTGATAGCCGCGAACTTCGAGCAACTCGTTCCTTATATAGATAGTGCTGCTCTTTCACAAAAGCAGCGAGAAGACGTGTTTTCTTGCTGGCCAGGACCGGTGACCTTTGTCTTTCCTGCTCTTCCTTCAACACCGCGCTGGTTAACGGGTCGATTTGATTCCTTAGCAGTGAGAGTGACGGATCATCCATTGGTGCATGATTTATGCCTGGCTTATGGAAAGCCCCTCGTTTCTACCAGTGCCAATCTATCGGGTTTGCCACCTTGCCGGACGGCAGATGAAGTCTTCGCGCAATTTGGTGATGACTTCCCGGTACTGCGAGGCGATACCGGAGGCAGGCAGAATCCTTCAGAAATTCGAGACGCTTTGACCGGCGAACTGTTTCGCCAGGGGTAAATAATGGAAGCCTTCGCCGTATTTGGTAATCCAATTCAGCACAGCAAATCGCCGCAAATCCATAAGATGTTTGCCGAACAATTAAATATTGAGCATCCATATGGCCGTGTTCTTGCACCTGTTGATGCCTTTATAGAAATGCTTGAGCAGTTTTTCCAGTCAGGCGGTAAGGGAATCAACATTACGGTCCCTTTTAAAGAGCAGGCATACTTGCGTGCGGATGAGTTGACCGAACGTGCCGCGTTAGCGGGGGCGGTAAATACGTTCAAGCGGCTGGAAGATGGTCGTCTATTGGGTGATAACACCGATGGGATTGGACTGCTAACCGATTTGGAGCGCCTGGCTTTAATTAAACCCGGCCACCGAATTTTACTGCTGGGCGCTGGTGGTGCAGCAAGGGGAGTATTGCTGCCATTGCTTTCGTTGGACTGTGCGGTGACGATAACTAATCGGACATACTCGCGAGCACAAGAACTCGCTCAGTTGTTTCACCATACCGGAAGCGTCCAGTCGTTAGAGCAGGCTGAATTGGATGGTCATGAATTTGACCTCATTATTAATGCCACTTCGAGCGGAATTGCTGGCGACATTCCTTCTATCCCGGCATCGCTGCTTTCGCACAACGTCCATTGCTACGACATGTTCTATCAAAAGGGCGAAACGCCGTTCTTGCTCTGGTGTAAACAACACGGTGTGCAACATTACGCAGATGGATTGGGGATGCTGGTGGGTCAGGCTGCGCATGCGTTTTTCTTGTGGCACGGAGTCTTGCCTGAAATCACCCCAGTGATAGAGAAGTTAAAGCAGGAATTGTCACAGTGAATCAGGCGATCCAATTTCCCGATCGTGATGAATGGGACGAGAAGCTCCAGGCTATTTGCTTCCCTGCATCAGTCAATGGCTTTCAAGTGATGTGTGGTATTTCCGCAGAGATTATCGCCAGCCGTTATGGTGGCGATAATAAAGAGTCATGGGTTGAGCTCTTTCGTCTTAATCGCTGGGATCTTGAAGAAGAAGCCGAATCGCTTATTGAAAAAGGCGAAGAGGATGCTCAAGGCTGGATCTGGCTTTCCTGAGCGAGATACTCATCTTTCCAGCGAACGTAGTTATTCGCAGAGTATTTTAAGCCTTCTAGTTCTTCAGGTGTAAGAGGACGAATCTGCTTAACGGGGCTGCCAATATAAAGGTAGCCACTTGCAAGACGCTTGTTCTGCGGTACCAGGCTTCCAGCGCCGATCATGACATCATCTTCTATTACTACCCCATCCAACAAAATCGATCCCATTCCGACAAGTACGCGATTACCTATAGTGCAGCCGTGCAGCATGACCTTGTGCCCAACCGTCACATCTTCGCCGACAACAAGCGGATTACCCTCGGGCTTATAAGAAGATTTATGCGTGACATGTAACACACTACCATCCTGGATATTGCTACGTGCGCCAATCGCCACAAAGTTAACATCACCGCGAATGGCGACTAACGGCCAAATGCTTACATCATCGGCAAGACGTACGTCACCAATGACAACACTTGAACGATCGAGCATCACGCGTTGGCCAATATCAGGATAAGTTTTTTGGAAAGGTCGTAACACTGCGGACATAAACACCTCTGAAAGTTCTCTTCGTAGATAGACTGTGGCTGCTTTCTTAACCGATGGCAAGGAGCTAAAGCGCCAAAAACAGGGCTGATCGAACACGATCGCAGCGAAAAGGGCGAAAACTAAACAGTCAGCAGAAAAGATCGAAAAAAGGCTTGTGCAATAAAAAGAGATCCCTATAATGCGCCTCCATCGACACGGAACATGTGAACAACATCACAGAGTAACGGCGGCGATGAGAGTCAAATATCCTGAAATTAAGGGTTGACTCTGAAAGAGGAAAGCGTAATATACGCCACCTCGAGTTAGCAAGC
>DATERH010000219.1:0-5343 GCA_035271785.1 Buttiauxella sp. | reverse complement strand
CCAGCACGAAGCAGAAGGCGGTAATCCAGTGGTTAATACGCTCAGGCGCGCTGTATCGCTGAATAGTCACTTGTTTTTTCATGGTTTGCGCACCTCGTCATCGTCATGGTGCAGGTTATCGTCCTCTTCTTCGGCACGGTTCGGGCCGACCCCTACATAGTGGAACACGCTGGCGGCAAAGGTCGCAGCAAAGCCAATAGCGGCCAGCGGCTTCCAGACACCTTTCCAGAATTTCACGGTTGGGCTGATGGACGGATTTTCCGGCAGGCCGTGATACAACGTCGGCTTGTCCGCATGATGCAGCACATACATAACGTGTGTGCCACCAACGCCTTCTGGATCATACAATCCGGCGTTGTCGTAACCGCGCGTTTTCAGCTCGCTTACGCGCTCGCCCGCCAACGTTTTCATGTCCTCTTTCGTACCGAAATGAATCGCACCGGTTGGGCAAGTTTTCACACACGCAGGCTCCTGGCCGACGACGACACGGTCTACGCACAGAGTGCATTTGTAGACGCGGTTGTCCTCCGGGTTCATGCGCGGTACGTCAAACGGGCAGCCAGCGATACAGTAACCGCAGCCAATGCACTGTTCAGACTGGAAATCGACAATACCGTTGGCGTACTGAATGATTGCGCCTTCAGCCGGACACGCCTTCAGGCAGCCAGGATCCGCGCAGTGCATACAGCCGTCTTTGCGGATAAGCCATTCCAGTTTGTCGTTTTGTTCCACTTCCGAGAAACGCATCACCGTCCACGATTTGGCGGTTAAATCCGCCGGATTATCGTAAACCCCGACGTTACTGCCGATTTCATCACGCAGATCATTCCACTCTGAACACGCCACCTGACAGGCTTTGCAGCCGATGCAGGTGGTGACGTCGATAAGTTTCGCCACCTCTTGCTGGTGGTCCCGCGCTTGTGGCGCGGGAGTGAGGCCGTTGGTGGCGGAGCGACGGATGATGTCTTGAGATTGATAAGCCATAATTCGTCTCCCTTAGACCTTTTCCACATTGACCAGGAACGCCTTAAATTCAGGCGTTTGCGTGTTGGCATCACCGACATATGGCGTCAGGGTGTTAGCGATAAAGCCTTTCTTCGCCACCCCTTCATAACCCCAGTGAATCGGAATACCGATGGTGTCCACTTTCTGGCCATTAACATCCAGTTGGCGAATACGCTTCGTCACCACCGCTTTAGCTTTAATAAAGCCACGGTTAGAGGAGACTTTCACCGTGTCGCCGTGCGCAATACCGAGGGAATTTGCGAGCTTCTCGCCAATCTCGATAAATTGCTCTGGCTGCGAGATGGCGTTCAGAACTGCGTGTTTAGTCCAGTAGTGGAAGTGCTCGGTCAGACGATAAGTGGTGCCGACATACGGGAACTTATCGTGCTTGCCCATCGCTTCCAGGTCACCCTTGAACACGCGCGCAGCTGGGTTAGAGACTACGTTCGGGTGCAGCGGGTTAGTGCCAAGCGGCGTTTCAAACGGCTCGTAATGTTCCGGGAAAGGTCCTTCTGCCATTTTGTCGATAGCAAACAGGCGGCCTAAGCCCTCTGGCTGCATGATAAATGGCCCAACGTCAGTACCCGGTGCGGCAGCGCTGTAGTCGGGAATATCCGCGCCGCTCCACTTCGCGCCATCCCAGGAAATCAGGCGGCGTTTTTCGTCCCACGGTTTACCCTGCGGGTCTGCAGAAGCACGGTTATACAGAATGCGGCGGTTGAGCGGCCACGCCCAGGCCCAGCCTAGCGTGTTACCAAGACCTGATGGGTCAGCGTTATCACGACGCGCCATCTGGTTGCCGTCTGGCGTCCAGGAACCGGCGAATATCCAGCATCCACTTGTGGTGGTGCCGTCATCGCGCAGTTGTGCAAACGAGCTCAGTTGCTGGCCTTTTTTCACCAGCACCGCGCCCGTTGCCGGGTCGAGAACATCTGCCAGCGCTTTACCGTTGCTTTCCATCGCCACTTCTTCCGGCGCTGGATTGTCTGGTGTTTTGTAATTCCAGCTCATGCTCAGGACTTGCTCAGGCAGCGCACCACCTTCTGTCTGGTACATATGACGCAAGCGGCTAAAGATACCCGCGAGAATTTCGCCGTCGTTCAGCGCTTCCCCTGGGGCATCCGCACCTTTCCAGTGCCACTGCAACCAGCGGCCAGAGTTAACGATAGAACCGTCTTCTTCGGCAAAGCAGGTGGACGGTAAGCGGAACACTTCGGTCTGGATTTTTGACGGGTCAACGTCATTTATCTCACCGTGGTTTTGCCAGAAGTTCGAGGTTTCGGTGTTCAGCGGGTCAATGGTCACGAGGAATTTCAGCTTCGACAGTGACGCAACGACTTTGTTTTTGTTCGGGAACGAGGCGACAGGGTTGAAGCCCTGGCACAGATAACCGTTCACCTTGCCCTGGTTCATCATCTCGAAATATTGCAGGACGTCGTAGCCCTTGTCCCACTTCGGCAGCCAGTCATAACCCCAGCTGTTTTCCGCTGTGGCTTTGTCACCAAAGAAGGCTTTCATCATCGAAACGAAGAATTTCGGGTAGTTACCCCAGTAGTTCACCTGGCCTTCAAGCAACGGTTTTGGCGTGTTGGCGGCAAGATAAGTCTGGAGATCGGCCTGTTTTTCGTTTGGCAGCGTCATGTAGCCTGGCAGGCTTTGTGACAGCAAACCAAGATCAGTCAGACCCTGAATGTTGGAGTGGCCACGCAGGGCGTTTACACCGCCGCCTGCCATCCCCATGTTGCCAAGCAGCAACTGAATCATCGCCATGGTGCGAATGTTCTGCGAGCCAACGGAGTGTTGCGTCCAGCCAAGTGCATACAGGAACGATGCGGTTTTATTTTTGACGCTGGTTGCTGCGATATATTCGCAGACCTGCATAAAATCAGCTTTTGGCGTACCGCAAATATTGGAGACGACCTCTGGCGTATAGCGGGAAACGTGCTCTTTGAGTAGGTTCCATACGCAGCGCGGATGGGTCAGCGTCAGGTCGCGTTTCGCGAAGCCTTTCTCATCCAGCTCATAGTTCCAGGTGGTTTTGTCGTATTTACGGTTTGCCGCATCGTAGCCCGAGAACAGGCCGTCATCAAAGCTGTAATCCTCACGCACAATCAAATTGGCGTTGGTGTAAGCCTCAACGTATTCGCGGTTGAATTTATTGTTGTTAATCAGATACAGCAATACGCCTGACAAGAAAGCAATGTCAGTGCCGGAACGAATCGGGGTGTAGAAATCCGCCACCGACGCGGTACGCGTAAAGCGCGGATCGATAACAATGAGCTTCGCACCATTGTGAATTTTGGCTTCCATCGCCCAGCGGAATCCGACTGGATGCGCTTCTGCGGCGTTGCCACCCATCACAATCACGAGATCAGCGTTCTTAATATCAACCCAGTGGTTGGTCATCGCACCGCGACCAAATGTTGGAGCAAGACTTGCTACCGTTGGTCCGTGTCAGACACGCGCCTGGTTATCCACGGCTAACATGCCGAGGGCGCGGGTAAATTTCTGGGTTAAATAACCGGTTTCGTTACTGGAGGCTGATGCGCACAACATGCCAGTAGAGAGCCAGCGGTTGACCGTGGTTCCCTGGGCGTTCTGCGCAATAAAGTTGGCATCGCGGTCTTCTTTCATCAGCTTAGCAATACGGTCAAATGCCGTTTCCCAGCTAATTTGCTCCCACTTATCCGAGCCTGGTGCACGGTAAGACGGGAATTTGAGACGGCTTTCGCTGTGAATGAAATCGACCAGACCTGCGCCTTTCGGGCAAAGTGCCCCGCGGTTTACTGGATGGTCCGGATCACCTTCAATATGGAAGATTGATGCTTTGGCATTTTTCGCTCCGTCACCGAGGCTGTACATTAACAGCCCACAACCGACAGAACAGTATGTGCAAGTATTACGAGTTTCACGTGTACGCAGCAGTTTATATTGCCGTGTTTCCGCAAGAGCAACGCCCGGGGCAAAACCCAGTGCTGCTGCCGTAGTCCCTGCCATACCGCCAGCACAGATCTTAAAGAACTGTCTTCTGCTGACCTGCATGGATGCTCCTTAAATCGACATTTTTCACATGACTTATAGGTGTAATTTTTTGCGGTTTGACTCGCAAAGGTTCAAACTGGCAATAGCCCTTCATCCAGAAGGGGTAGTCATGAAAGAATACCACACCAGGATTAAGGCTGTTCCAATCAGGTTAAGACAAAGTGAACAATTCCGAACCAAATCAGGACAAAATTGTGAACACCATCACTGGCGCACGGACAATAGACTTATGGCAGCGCCACGATTTACGTCAGCCGAAGGGCGACTGGCTGGCTGAAGAAGTTCCAGTTGCTCTGGTCTACAACGGTATTTCGCACGTAGTTATGATGGTCTCACCCAAAGATCTTGAGTCATTTGCGCTAGGTTTTTCCTTATCAGAAGGAATTATAGATTCCCCTGCTGACATTTATGGCATGGATGTGATTCCGGTATGCAACGGGCTAGAGGTGCAAATTGAGCTTTCCAGCCGCCGCTTTATGGGGCTGAAAGAACGTCGCCGTTCATTGGCTGGCCGTACGGGTTGCGGTGTTTGTGGCGTGGAACAACTTAATGATATTGGCCGCCCGATAACCCCCCTTCAGTTCACACAAACTTTTGATTTGAACAAGCTGGATACTGCCTTAAACCAGATGCGCGATTATCAGCCGATTGGGCAACTCACCGGTTGTACGCATGCGGCACTTTGGCTGAATGAAAACGGCACTATTTTGGATGGCAAAGAAGATATTGGCCGCCATGTAGCGTTGGATAAACTGCTCGGTGTGCGTTGCCGTGAAGGTTGGAATAACGGTGCAGTGTTAGTTTCCAGCCGTGCCAGCTATGAGATGGTGCAAAAATCCGCCCAGTGCGGCGTGGAAATTTTGTTTGCCGTCTCTGCCGCGACCACGCTTGCCGTGGAAGTCGCACAGCGCTGTAATTTGACGCTGGTCGGCTTTAGCAAACCAGGCCGCGCCACGGTTTATACCCATCCGCAACGGCTGTATTAACGCGTTGTACATTCCGTTACTTACCGACACCAATCACTCACTGAACGTATTTGTTTGTTGGAATAAAGTTATTTCAACGGGCCAACAACCCATACATAAACAAATACGAGACGATGAAAATGAAAAAAGTATTAACTCTGATTGCTGTTGCTGTAATGGGTCTGTCCTCTGCTGCTTTCGCTGCTGACACCACCGCAGCGCCTGCTCCGGCAAAAAACAGCACCACAACTGTGCACCACAAAAAACACCATAAAGCCGCACCTGTAGCGCAGAAAGCGCAGGCTGCCAAAAAGCACCACAAAAAAGCCGC
>DATERH010000218.1:0-2570 GCA_035271785.1 Buttiauxella sp. | reverse complement strand
CTAGACGCGGCACTCTGTTGTATGGAACACGAGGTTTGCGGAAATTTTCAGTAAGCGAAGTCAAACACAAGCCAAATTGAACGCTCCCACATTAGTGCTGGTGGCGGCAATTGCTATTCTTACTACACGCATCCTCGATCTAATGTTGATTTTCAATATGCTCGGTGTGAGTGGGGTGCTTGCTTTTATTCACCGTAGCGTCCAAACCTGGAATCTGACGCTGATTTTCCTCGCAAGCCTGGTGATGCTGTGTATCGAATTACGCTGTGCCTTTGTCATCATGAAAGGGCGTAATTGGGGGCGCTGGGGGTTTCTCGCCACGCAGGTTATTGCTGTCAGCTATTTATGGGCGGCGTCACTCGGCTGGGGTTATCCCGAACTGTTCAGTATTCCCGGTGAGTCAAAACGTGAGATATTCCGCTCGTTAATGACGCAGAAACTCCCCGATTTACTGGTGCTGTTCCTGCTGTTTGCCCCTTCACGCAGCCGGCTTTTTTTCAAACTTCAATAACCACGTAGTGTTATACCCAAGCAATTTCGAGATACAGGTAGGCGGCAATCGAGTGAATCCCGATGAGCTTACACAGGTAAGTGATTCGGATGAATGAGAGCAGCCAACAACCCTGTATCTTGAAGGGCGACGGGTATATAATCTGCTGCCCGGTTTTCAGGACTTACTTATGCATTGCGCGCTTTACCAGGCTAATCGTTGCCGTTCTTGTCAGTGGATTGAACAGCCGATTTCTGAACAGCTCACCGCCAAGATGAACGAACTTCTGCAATTGTTGAAGGGGATTGCGGTGCAAGACTGGTGCGCACCAATCTGTGGCCCCGAGCACGCATTCCGCAATAAAGCCAAAATGGTGGTCAGCGGCAGCGTTGAAAAACCGCTGTTGGGGATGTTGCATCGCGATGGTACTCCTGAAGATTTAACCGAGTGCCCGCTGTATCCCGCCTCGTTCCAGTCCGTTTTTGCCGTGCTGAAACCGTTTATCGCCCGGGCGGGTTTAACGCCCTATAACGTGGCGCGTAAACGCGGCGAGCTGAAATATCTGTTGCTGACAAAAAGCCAGCTAGACGGCGGCATGATGCTGCGTTTTGTTCTGCGAAGCGATGCCAAACTGGAAAAGCTACGCGCAGCACTACCCTGGTTACAGCAACAACTCCCACAATTAAAGGTTATCTCTGCCAACATTCAGCCAGTACATATGGCAATTATGGAAGGCGAGCAGGAAATCCCTTTAACCGAGCAGCAATCGCTGGAAGAACAGTTGAACGGTGTGCCGCTGTATATCCGTCCGCAAAGTTTTTTCCAGACCAACCCTGCAGTTGCGGCCTCTTTGTATGCCACGGCTCGCGAGTGGGTACAGGGGCTGCCCGTCAAACATATGTGGGATTTGTTCTGTGGAGTCGGTGGGTTTGGCCTGCACTGTGCAACTCCAGAGATGAAACTGACCGGAATTGAAATTGCCCCAGAGGCGATTGCTTGCGCGCGTCAGTCAGCGGAAAAACTCGGCTTAACCAATATTCATTTCCAGGCGCTGGATTCGACGAAATTTGCCACCGAGCAACAGGATGTTCCCGATCTGGTTTTGGTCAATCCGCCAAGACGCGGCATCGGCCAGGCGCTGTGTTATTTCCTCAATAACATGGCACCGAAGTACATCATCTATTCAAGCTGTAATGCCCAGACCATGGCGCAGGATATTGCCTCTTTAGCGGAATATCGGGTAGAACGCGTGCAGCTTTTTGATATGTTCCCGCATACCGCACATTACGAGGTGCTGACGTTGTTGGTGCGGGTAGGGGATGACGCAACAGCGCCTTAAGATGTGAGTTCTTCTGGCTATCAGGCGGATAGCACCAACCATCCGCCTGAAGATATGACTGATTACTGTGGGAACCACTGCTGGCTAATCTTCTGATAAGTTCCGTCAGCTTTAATCGCCGCCAGTGCGGTATTCAGTTTAGTTAACAGCGCTTGATTATCCGGGCGTACCGCAATCCCCAGACCCGTGCCGAAGTATTCTGCATCAGTCACGTGCTCGCCGACCGTAGCTAACTGCGGGTTAGTTTTCAGCCATTCGTTCACCACTGCAGTGTCGCCAAACACGCCGTCAATACGGCCATTTTTCAGGTCGATAATCGCATTCTGGTAGCTGTCGTAAGAGACGGTTTTAATTTCCGGATGCTTATCCTGGAGAAACTTCTGGTGTGTGGTGCCATTTTCCATACCGATACGTTTGCCTTTCAGTTCGTCAAAAGATTTAAACGCATCTTTTTTGGCAATCACCACTGCTGAGTTGGCGTAGTACGGCGTGGTGAAGGAAACTTGCTTGCTACGTTCAGGCGTAATATCCATACCTGAAATCACCGCATCATATTTGCGGAATTTAAGCGACGGGATCAAGCTGTCAAATGCATGGTTGGTGAATGTGCATTCAGCTTGCATTTGTTTGCATAAAGCTTTAGCCAAATCGATATCAAAACCGACAATCTGATTGTTGGCATCAAGTGATTCAAATGGCGGATAAGTGGCCGAAGAGCCAAAGTTGATTTTGTCGGCTGCG
>DATERH010000217.1:0-8580 GCA_035271785.1 Buttiauxella sp. | reverse complement strand
ATTCTTGGCCAGCCTGACATAAACGATGTAAAGCCTCAGGTTAATGATGCAATTTCGCCGCAAGAATATCAGAATCTCACCCAGATTTCTGTGGCGTTACAATATAGATAAGCATTGACCCATATTTTTTGAAAAGGTTTCCCAAAATGGCGAGTAACATCACCGGACTTACCCGTATCATCAAAGCCGCAGGCTATTCATGGAAAGGGCTCAAAGCAGCCTGGATTAACGAAGCCGCGTTTCGTCAGGAAGGCGTTTGCGTGTTTATCGCCATTGCCATTGCCTGCTGGTTAGATGTCGACCCTATCACCCGTATTTTACTGATTGGCTCTGCCATATTGGTCATGATTGTTGAGATCCTCAATAGCGCGATTGAAGCACTTGTCGACCGCGTTGGCGTTGATTATCACGAGCTTTCAGGACGCGCCAAGGACATGGGGTCGGCCGCCGTATTAATCGCTATTATCCTTGCAGTTATTACCTGGGTCACACTGCTTTGGCAGTATTTGCGATGATCTTTCCAGAATAGTTAAGTGGCTGGTTTTTTGCTTAATTTGTGGTTCCAAAATCGCCTTTGACTGTATATACTCACAGCATAACTGTATAAACACCCAGGGGGCGGAATGAAAGCGTTAACTACCAGGCAGCAAGAGGTGTTTGATCTTATTCGGGATCATATTAGCCAGACTGGCATGCCACCGACTCGTGCCGAGATTGCTCAACGTCTGGGGTTCCGTTCTCCGAACGCCGCTGAAGAGCACCTTAAAGCACTTGCCCGTAAAGGCGTCCTTGAGATTGTCTCTGGGGCGTCGCGCGGTATCCGCTTACTAGTGGAAGAAGTTACCGGTATTCCACTGGTTGGGCGTGTAGCTGCAGGTGAGCCGCTCCTGGCCCAGCAGCATATAGAGGGTCATTACCAGGTTGATCCATCACTGTTTAAACCTAATGCTGATTTCCTGCTACGCGTCAGTGGTATGTCTATGAAAGACATCGGCATTATGGATGGTGATCTGCTCGCGGTTCATAAAACTCAGGATGTGCGTAACGGCCAGGTTGTGGTTGCGCGTATTGATGATGAAGTTACCGTTAAGCGCTTAAAACAGCAGGGTAATGTTGTGCATCTTCTTCCAGAAAATAGCGAGTTTGAACCTATTGTGGTTGATCTGCGCGAACATAACTTCTCCATTGAAGGGTTGGCGGTTGGGGTTATTCGCAACGGTAACTGGCTGTAAATTTTCTTATTGCTGCGCATCCAAAATAATTCAAGTTGCATTGAGGCGGCAAGAGAACGTATCCCTATGAACTTACTCAGGTAAGTGATTATTCGGCCCATCCATGGGCCTCACTCCTTCGGGGCGCTATACAAAGCGTTCAAATCTGCTCCAGACAGGTTTGTTGAGGGGGGGAACGTAGCCAACAAAAATGCAGCTTAAAGTATGAAGGATGTCATGAGATTTTTTTCGACCGCTGACAAAGCCCTCTGGCACCTCGCATTACCCATGATTTTCTCCAACATCACCGTGCCTTTGCTGGGTCTTGTGGATACGGCGGTAATTGGTCATCTGGATAGCCCTGTCTATCTTGGCGGTGTCGCTATTGGCGCTACGGCGACCAGCTTCCTATTCATGCTTTTGCTATTCCTGCGTATGAGTACCACGGGCTTAACCGCTCAAGCGTTCGGGGCCAATAATCCCTCGGCATTAGCACGTGCGTTAGTGCAGCCTTTATTGCTGGCACTGGGCGCAGGCGTGGTGATTGTCGCTCTACGTGAACCTCTCATTTCCCTGGCGTTACATGTCGTTGGCGGCAACCAGGACGTGCTCTGGCAGGCGCAACGTTTTCTTGAGATCCGCTGGCTAAGCGCCCCAGCTTCATTAGCTAACCTGGTTTTACTGGGCTGGTTGTTAGGCGTGCAGTATGCGCGTGCACCGGTTATCTTGCTGGTCGTCGGCAACGTGCTCAATATCGTGCTGGATGTGTGGCTGGTCATGGGGTTGCATATGGATGTTCAAGGGGCGGCGTTAGCGACGGTCACCGCAGAATATGCGACGTTTATCATCGGTTTGCTGATGGTGAAAAAGGTCATGGGCCTTCGCGGCATCAGCGTTCAGATGCTAATGGAATCCTGGCGAGGCAACATTCAACGTTTGCTGGCGCTTAATCGGGACATCATGCTGCGCTCGCTGCTGCTACAGGTGTGTTTCGCCTCTGTCACTATCTTTGGCGCGCGGTTAGGTAGCGAAATCGTCGCGGTTAACGCTGTGCTGATGACGTTACTGACCTTCACCGCCTATGCACTTGATGGGTTCGCTTACGCTGTTGAAGCCCATTCAGGGCAGGCATTTGGTGCTAAGAACCGGGGTCAATTGCTTGAAGTTTGGGGAGCAGCCTGTCGCCAGGCGGGATTAGTCGCCCTGATGTTTGCCGTAGTGTACGCCCTGTTTGGCGAGAAAATTGTTTCGCTCCTGACCTCTATCCCTGAATTACAGCTACAGGCCGATCGCTATTTGCATTGGCAGATTGTTTTGCCGGTGGTGGGGGTCTGGTGCTACTTACTTGATGGTATGTTTATTGGCGCAACACGTGGTGCTGAAATGCGTAACAGTATGGCGGTGGCGGCATTGGGCTTCGGGCTTGCGCTATTCACGGTGCCTTATCTTGGGAATCATGGTCTGTGGTTATCAGTAGCTGTGTTTCTGGCTCTGCGTGGTTTGTCTTTGGGATGGATTTGGCGTCGCCATTGGCGCCACAATACCTGGTTCCCCGTGGGAACTCATAAATAGTTACAACTCCTGACGCGCTTTTAATCGCTCTCCAGCATGCTGATTTGCCACCAGATTGTGGGGCAGGTCAGCCTCATTTTACTCTCCTGTGTGGTTCAATATTCTTATTTAAACCCTATTTGCCATATCCTTGACTACAATTATAAGCACGTCCAGCAGAAAAAGGGTGTTAGCCAAACGGCAGCACGTGGACGTTTTTTAGCAGTTCTTCACCGAACGATGAGGATAGTATTATGAATAAAGACGAAATCGGCGGTAACTGGAAACAGTTCAAAGGCACAGTAAAAGAGAAATGGGGCAAACTGACTGACGATGACATGACCGTCATTGAAGGGAAACGCGATCAGTTAGTGGGTAAAATCCAGGAACGTTACGGATATGAAAAAGACCAGGCAGAGAAGGAAGTCGTTGATTGGGAAAAACGTAACGATTACCGCTGGTAATCTCATCCCTCAGATGTGTTAACTCTCAAAGGCTACCTGCCCAGGTACAAGGACGTACCAATTACCCTTCATACTTCAAGTTGTCTCTTTGTTGGCTACGTTCACTTCCCCGATAAATCTGCCGGGAGCAGCTTTGAACGCTGCGTGCAGCGGCCCCGAAGGGGTGAGGCCATGGAAGGGCCGAATAATCACTTACTGAAGTAAGCTCATTGGGATTCCTTCAATCGTCGCCTTCCTGCCGCTCGAATTATTTAAGGTATTAATCTAAGAGCTTACTAGCGCGACTTTTTCTTACTCTGAATGGTGTGGTCATGCCCACATGCTTCGGGGTGGCTACAAGCTTCAACTTCTGCACAAGCGCTGCATAAACCATGCGCCTCGATAACATTATGATGCAGAGCAAATCCTAACTGGGCCGCCAGTTGATGCATGATATCTTCCACACCTTTCGCACTATGCTCCTTCACCGCACCACACCGGTCGCAAATAAACATAGCTGATGAGTGGGTCGGCTGATCAAACAGATGACACAACACGTAGCTGTTTGTTGACTCAACGCGATGTACAAAACCTTGTTCGAGAAGAAAATCGAGCGCACGATACACCGTCGGAGGTTTAGCTTGCGGTTCACTGGCACGTAATAAATCCAGTAAATCATAAGCACTGATTGCACCGGCTTGCAGCGTCAGTAAACGCAACACTTCCAGACGTTGTGGCGTCAGGCGCACATTACGCTGCTCACATAGTTTTTCAGCCTGTGCTAACACGTTTTGTGAAGTCGTGATGTCCATCAGCATTCCCCTGTAGATTAGCCCTACACTCTATCACAACGCGCAAAAAACGCCGAATGGTGCGCCATTCTCGGCCCATCCTTTTGAGATGACTTTCCCGGAGTTTGTTATGAATAAACCTGATTGCATCCGTCACTGGAAAGAACTGGAAGGTGAAGATGACTCAACGTATCCAGATAGCGCTGAACTGTTTTCTATTGGCGCACCGCTGGCTCGCAAGCTCGGGCTAACCCGCTTGGGGATTCACCATGAGCGCCTGCTTCCTGGTCGCCGGACGTCCTATCCCCATGCTGAAAGCAGTGAGGAAGAGTTTGCTTATGTTCTGGAAGGGCATCCACAGGTGTGGATCAACGGCCATCTTTACCCACTTGAACCGGGTGATAGTGTTGGTTTTCCGGCCGGAACCGGCATCTGTCATACCTTTATCAACAACACAGAACATGAAGTCCGGTTGTTAATTGTGGGAGAGGCCAATAAAGCAAATAACAGAATTTACTACCCCTTAAACCCCTCTTACGCAGCACAACGTAAAGATCGCTGGATTGACCATCCACCACAATTCTTCGGCCAGCATGATGGCAACCCTTCCCGGAAATCGAACGGTAAACTATAAATAAGCCTATAGGAAATAAAGAAATATTAACCTGAGCGGAATGATTCGGGATGCCATTTGGGTGAGACCACTCGCTTTAAGTCTTTTCTTCACAGCATTATCCTCTCCTGTTGTTTTTTTACCGGCAGGAGCTGAGTCCTAAATCTGAAGTAAGGCAGGCGGGCAGTAAATGATAAAAATCAAATCATTAGTGGCGATAAACGCCGCTTTTTTATTTATAGCAAATAACGCGAGTGCAGCGGGAACATGGACAGAATCGCGCAATGATGCGATGGGGGGCACCGGTGTTGCCTCATCCCGGTGGAGTAGCGCAGTACTGATTAACCCTGCTTTACTGACCAATAGCCAGGAGGGCGATAACGCCGCACTCCTTATTCCGTCTATAGGTATGCAGATAACCGACCCAGAAAACCTGCAAGATAATATCGACGACATCAGCAATTCGGCTGAGGATTATCTGAATTCCGCCAATGTCCCGTTGCAGCAGATTATTCTAAATCCTGGGCTATATCGCCAGATGCAAAGCAATGCGGCAGATCTGTCTACGCAATTGAAGAATGTCAGAGGCGATGAGGCACGTGCGAAAGCGGGCGGTGCACTGGCGGTAAGCATCCCGAACGAAGTTTTACCTTTTGCGTTTGTCGCCAAAGCGTATGGGACAGGCAGAGTCACGTCAGATATCACTCAGCACGACCTCGATTATCTTGATGGGATCGCCAACGGGACGGTTATCCCTAACCCTAATGACCTGCAATACTTAACCTCAACGGGTTTTGGCCGTGTGGCCGTCGTCTCGGATTACGGTGTCGCGGTGGCGCACAAGTTTGATGTGGGCGGTGTTCCTGTCTCTGTTGGCGTAACGCCAAAGCTGCAATACACCCAGCTGTATAACTACATCACCTCGGTTTACCAGTTCAGTAAAGACGACCTCACTGACAATCGTTATCGCAATTCCAACACGGGTTTTAACATCGATGCGGGGCTGGCGGCAGACTTCGGTGATTCCTGGACCGTGGGCCTAAGTGGGCAGAATCTGGTGTCTCACGATATCGACACTAAAGTGGTTAATGGTTTCAAAGATACCTATCAGATTCGCCCATTGGTCACCACGGGTGTGGCATGGCACAGCGATTTTCTGGTATTAACGACCGATGTTGATCTCACCGAAACCAAAAACTTCAAAAGTGAAGATAACTCGCAATTTGTGGGCATTGGCGCGGAAATTACCCCGCTGCCCTGGCTTGCAGTGCGCGCGGGTTATCGTGCGGATATGCTTTCCAACGAAAGCAATGTCTTTACTGGCGGTGTGGGTTTCGCACCTTTCGATCTGGTTCATGTTGATTTAATGGGTTTATATGGTCAGGACGAAACGTGGGGAGCAGGTGTCCAGGTGGGTATGACGTTCTGATTTTATCCTGCGGTCGCACAACAAGTGCTGGCCGCAGGTTTATGCTATAGTAGCGACCCTTTTTTAACCGTATCCCGTAAACGCCAGTGCCTATGTCCTCACAAACAAACCAGACTCCCTTCCAGCCACATCGTTTTTCCATTGCGCCGATGCTTGACTGGACTGACCGCCACTGCCGCTATTTTTTGCGCCAGCTATCAAGCCAGACACTGCTGTACACCGAAATGGTGACAACCGGTGCAATCATTCATGGCAAAGGGGACTATCTGGCGTACAGCGAAGACGAACATCCTATTGCGTTGCAATTGGGTGGCAGTGATCCGGCCGCTTTAGCGCAATGCGCGAAACTGGCTGAAGAACGTGGCTACGACGAAATTAACCTGAACGTGGGTTGCCCATCTGACCGTGTGCAAAACGGCATGTTTGGCGCATGTCTGATGGCTGATGCACAGCGGGTGGCCGATTGCATCAAAGCGATGCGCGATGTGGTTTCTATCCCTGTCACCGTCAAAACGCGTATCGGCATTGATGACCAGGACAGCTACGAATTCTTGTGTGATTTTATCGGCACGGTCGCAGGGAAGGGTGAATGTGAGATGTTCATCATTCATGCCCGTAAAGCCTGGCTTTCTGGTTTAAGCCCGAAGGAAAACCGTGAAATTCCGCCGCTGGATTACCCGCGAGTGTATCAACTCAAGCGTGATTTCCCGCAGCTGACGATGGCAATCAACGGCGGTATCAAAACGCTGGAAGAGGCCAAAGCGCATCTGGAACATATGGATGGCGTAATGGTTGGGCGCGAAGCCTATCAAAATCCAGGCCTGCTGACGGCGGTTGATCGCGAGATTTTTGGTGTGAATTCGCCGGAAGTGGATACGGTTGCTGCGGTTCGTGCCATGTATCCGTACATTGAACGCGAGCTGGCAAACGGCACTTACTTAGGCCACGTGACTCGCCATATGTTGGGGCTTTTTCAGGGTATTCCGGGCGCTCGTCAGTGGCGTCGTTATCTTAGTGAAAACGCCTATAAAGCCGGTGCCGGGATTGATGTGGTTGAGCATGCCTTGTCTCTGGTTGCGGACAAGCGCTAAGTTTTTTCAGCAATAACCGTGTGAATTGCTCAGGTATTGCGGCGTTGATCACAACCTCGTATCATTTAGGCTAAGTATGCAGGTTGTAGCGTATCAATTATTTACCAAACCTGACATTATTACCGAGTTGTAAAAAAACGAATTCATCGTGCTGTACCCTACAGACAGCGCGAACAAAAAAAGAATGGGCTTCCCTCGGGAAGCCCAAATTCTTTTAGGGAATCAGTAAACTAGAGCCTTGCGTGCTGCGGCTCTCCAGCGTTTTATGTGCCAGAGCGGCATCGCTCAAGGCAAACTTCTGGCTTTCCGCCACATCAACTTTGATAACTCCACTGGCAATCAATGAGAACAGCTCATGGCAGGCTTCTTCCAGCTCTTCACGCGTGGTCACGTAACCATTCAAAGACGGACGTGTAACATACAGCGAGCCTTTCTGGTTAAGGATCCCCAGATTCACACCCGTTACCGGGCCCGAAGAGTTACCAAAACTTACCATCAGCCCCTGGCGTTGCAGGCAATCAAGTGATGCTTCCCAGGTGTCTTTCCCGACCGAGTCATAAACCACCGCGACTTTTTTACCGCCTGTCAGCTCTTTTACTCGTTCGACAAGATTCTCTTCGCGATAGTTAATGGTCTGCCAGGCTCCGGCATTCCCGGCTCTTTCTGCTTTTTGCGCCGAACCCACTGTACCAATCAGTTTTGCACCCAGCGCCTTGGCCCATTGGCAAGCGATAAGCCCAACCCCCCCGGCGGCGGCATGGAACAGGAAAACCTCGTTGGGTTTAATTTCGTAGGTTTTACGCAACAGATAATAGACTGTCAGACCTTTGAGGAATGAAGCGGCGGCTTGTTCAAAAGAGATGGCATTGGGCAGTTTTGCAACTTTATCCGCTGGGACGTTATGCACGCTGCTGTATGCGCCAAGCCCGGATTGCGCATAGACAACACGATCGCCGACGTTAAGATGCGTTACCGCGCTACCCACTTTACTCACCACGCCCGCAGCTTCGGTTCCCAGACCACTTGGCAGCATCGGCGGTGGGTACAAACCGCTACGAATATAGGTGTCGATATAGTTGATACCAATCGCTTTGTTATCAACTTGTACTTCGTGTTCTGCGGGGGCATCAGGGGTAAATTCGACGACTTTTAAGACTTCAGGCCCGCCGTGTTGGCTAAATTCAATGCGTGTTGCCATGAGAACTCCTTCTGTTTCCTCGGAGGGAGATAGAGTAAACTCTCGTCTCTCTTATCTGAATTTTGGTAACTCCCTCACTATGGCAGGAAATAAACCCTTCAACAAACCGAACGAATACCGCGACCGTCAGATGGAAGGGCTGAAAATGCCGCCACATTCTCTGGAAGCGGAGCAGTCGGTGTTGGGCGGTTTAATGCTGGACAACGAACGCTGGGATAACGTTTCCGAGCGCGTCGTGGCTAACGATTTTTTC
>DATERH010000216.1:0-5481 GCA_035271785.1 Buttiauxella sp. | reverse complement strand
CCTGGCGCTCAGTCACCACGTTTTTAACCGGGATCAGAGCCATTTTATCGGCGTCACGGTACTTAACGCCGCGTTCCATTACAATGGGTTTACTCATATCGTACGTGTTCCAGTTGCTGATACTCCCGTCATACTTCAAGTGTTAAGGGTATTGGCTGCATTCTCGCGCCCCAGTCACATTGATAGCTGTGTTCCTGGAGACTTACGGCCGGCAGCCTGCTTAAAACTCGAATTATTAGGGGGTAACGAATTCAGGCTAATTGAATGTTTTATTTATCAACTATTTTTTAATAGCGCGCGCAGTATACCATCACTAGAGAGGATAAATCAGCCTGACAGAGCAGTAAATGTGGGAAAGAATTGTAAATGAGTTGTTGGTTTGTGCGCTTTTCTACGTTAACAATTGGCCAATCGACCTCGTAGCGGAGGCCACGAGGTCGATATCACTACTTTTCTTCAAATTCGCGAATAATGGCGTCGATGACTTCCTGCAATATGGGATCGCGTGAGCTAAGTTTGTTGAAGTGCATGGTGGTAGCAAGCATGACGGCTGAAAATTTCTCTCCCCCCACTGTTTTAAGTTGGAAAGGGCCGGAAAACATTTCAAATATTTTGTATGGCATAAAGCCTATCAGGTCGCTGCTACTGAGCATTGAAGCGATAGCTAACATGTTATAGCTGCTAAACGTGAACTTACGGTTAGGTAAGACTTCGTTAATGAGTTGCCGCGTATTGACCAACAGATCATCCTGCATAATCAAAAAGGTGTAATTCATCTCTTGATTCTCATCAGCGGAGAATACTGATTCTGCATTCGGATGGTCACGGCGACATACTGCGACCAGGCGGTCATCATACAGTTTGTAGCTACTGATTCCGGGGCCATGATGAGGACGGTTGTCGATAGCAATATCCGCCTGAAATTGTGATAACTGACGCTCAACCACAGGCACATTGCGAACAGATAATTTTGGATTCACTTTCTGAATCGCTGAATAGATATGCGGCATCAATAACGCGCCTGAGGAGGGCGAACTCGCAACGGTAATAATCCGCTCTTTATCGTAGTTATTATTGACATCTAACGCACACAGAATTGACCCAAGTCCCTGGCTAAAATATTCATGCAAATGTGCCGCATAGGCCGTTGGGGTGACACCTTGCCCCTTACGGATAAACAATGGGTCGGGAAATGTTGATCTCAATTTTTGGATGGACTGACTAATCGCTGAAGGTGTTAAATTTAACACTTTGGCTGCATTGACGATCCCTTTATGAATGTAGACTGCTTCGAAAACAGTTAATAAATTAAGATCAATGCCACGTAGTGCTTTGAATGTCGGGTGATTATTTTTTTCATCTCTGTCCATGAAACTTCTCTCCTTGGTGAACTGATGCGGGAATCCATTCAGGTTATATTATTCAAACAGATATATATTAATGGTGGGTGAATTATATATTTAATAAATACCAATAATATTAAAAGGATGATAATTAAACCTACTCATTCACTGCGTAAATGGTTTAAATAATAATTATTGTTTAGGGTGGGGGCAGACGAAAGTGATAACACCATTCCTTTATTTATCCAGAGGAAGGTATACAAAACTAATCATAAAGTAAAGCGCTGCTGAATAATGTGAAAAATAAAACGGCACCAGTGAAGGTGCAGTCATCAGAATAAGTAATATTATTCGGTTAAATATTTAACTGATGGATTATTAAGTAACTTAATAAAGTTATTGATAAGCAACGGTTGAACATCTTCAGGCAACACACCTGGCCGCAGTGAACTTACCTGCGTCATTTCAAGACCAGCGTAACCACATGGATTGATTCGTAAAAACGGGCTGAGATCCATATCAATATTCAACGCTAACCCGTGGAAGGAACAGCCCTTGCGGATGCGCAGACCCAGAGAGCAAATTTTACGCCCATCAACATAGACACCCGGCGCGTCGGCACGGGGATAGGCTTCTATTCCAAATTCTGCGAGCGTGCAAACCACAGTCTGCTCAAGGATGGTGACCAGTTCCCGAACACCTAGTTTGCGGCGTTTCAGATTAAGCAGCACATACATGACTTGCTGACCCGGCCCGTGATAGGTCACTTGCCCCCCCCGGTCACTTTGGATAACAGGGATATCACCGGGAACCAGTACGTGTTCCGCTTTTCCTGCCTGGCCCTGTGTGAATACCCGCTCGTGTTCTACCAACCAAATTTCATCGGCAGTCGTTTCATCCCGGGTATCTGTAAAGTCATGCATGGCCTGCGAAATCGGTTCATAAGGTTGCAGGCCAAGTTGGCGGATTTGAATCGTATCTTGAGACAAAACATCGTCTCCGGCAGGTTAAAAGTGGAAGGAGTATATCACAGCGAGAAAAAGCCATACCCGGCCAGAAGACCGGGCAGGAACTTACAGTACCATACGAACGATTTCGATATTGCCCAGCTCTTCGTACAGGGTTTCAACTTGCTCAATGTGGGTCGCAGTGATGGTAATCGAGACCGAGTGGTAATTACCTTTGCTGCTCGGTTTGACCTGCGGGGTGTAGTCACCAGGTGCGTGGCGCTGCACCACCTCAACGACCAAATCAACCAGCTCAGGTTCCGCCAGACCCATCACTTTGTAAGTAAAGGAGGTCGGGAATTCGAGCAATTCTTTCAGATTGGTTTTCATGGTAGCTCCAGCGTAACGGCATTAAAAATGATAACTCCCGCCACCAGGGCGGGAGTCGCTTTGATTCATAGTATATGGGGATAACTTCCACTCTTTCAAGTGTTCAATTATTAACCAAACCAATGATGGAACATCAATTTGATGTAATCAATGATACGACTGAAGAAGTTACCTTCAGGCATTTCCTGAAGCACAACCAGTGGACGCTGTTCAATAGTTTTGCCATCAAGTTGGAAGTTGATAGTCCCCACAACCTGATTTTTTTGCAGCGGTGCGTGCAGTTCGGTGGTGTTAAGCACATAACTCGCTTTCAGGTCTTTCATGCGGCCACGTGGGATCGTCAGGTAAATATCTTTATCAACACCTAATGATGCACGGTCGTTATCGCCAAACCAGGCTGGTTCAGAAGCAAACTCTTTACCCGCTTTCAGTGGAGAAACAGTTTCAAAGAAGCGGAAGCCCCAGGTGAGCAGTTTCTTACTTTCTGTTTCGCGACCTTTGTAGGTACGGCCACCCAGTACTGCGGAAATCAGGCGCATCTGGCCTTCGGTTGCTGAAGCCACCAGGTTATAACCCGCAGCGTCGGTATGGCCGGTTTTGATACCGTCAACTTGCAGGCTGGTATCCCACAACAAGCCGTTACGGTTTGTCTGGCGGATATTGTTGAAGGTGAATTCTTTTTCTTTGTAGATAGCATATTCGTTTGGCACATCACGAATCAGTGCCTGGCCGATCAGCGCCATATCACGCGCTGAGCTGAACTGACCTTCTGCATCCAGTCCGTGCACAGTCTGGAAATGGGTATTTTTCAGGCCAAGAGCGGAAACGTAGCTATTCATCAGACCGACGAAAGAATCCTGGCTGCCAGCCACGAAATCGGCCATGGCAACACAAGCATCGTTGCCAGATTGCAGGTTAATCCCGCGAATCAGCTGTGATACTGGCACTTGCATACCGGGTTTCAGGAACATCAAAGATGAACCTTTGAAGACGGGATTACCCGTAGCCCATGCGTCCTGTCCAACAGTCACAATTGAGCTTTCGTTAAATTTACCGGCTTTCATTGCCTGACCGATGACGTAGCTGGTCATCATTTTAGTCAAGCTAGCGGGGTCACGGCGGGAGTCGGCATTGGATTCAGCCAGAACTTTACCGGAGTTGTAATCAATCAGGATGTAGGCTTCAGCATCTATCTGCGGAACACCAGGGATCATGGTTTTAATGTTCAGGTCGTCAGCGTGTGCAGCAGCCATAGCCGAAAGAGTCAGGGCTGTACCAAGCGCCAGGCGTTTAACAAAACGAAAAGAAGGGGCTATATTCATGATTTGAACAACGACATCCATGATTGGAATAAAAAAAGTGCCTTACTATAGCAAAAGCGATTTTTGCTGGCATCCGTCTTCGCGCATCATTTGTTAATGAAATTTACATTAATTGACGCCAGGCGGATGCCAGACATAACCACTTACATAGCGGGTGCGTTAGTGATGAAAGATTGCTGTTGGGCTTCACTCATCAAGCGTTGTTGTAGTGCAGCAGCTTCGCTTTTACTACTAAACGGCCCAAGTTGTACACGGTACATGGCGCCATTACTGGAAACCTTGCCCGGCACACCAAATTGTTGACTCAGTTTCTGTTGCCATTGTGTGGCGCGATTTTGGTCACTGACCGCACCTACCTGAACCACATAATGCCCGGAGGCAGTGGCAGCAGGAGCTGCTGTCTGTACGCTGCCCTGAACTGAACCAGGAGCGGTAACCGGCGCGCTTTGTTGCACAGCAACGGCCTGCACCGGTGTTGCTGTCACAGCGGGTGTTGCGGCAACTTCAGGCTGGTCGTTTTCGATTACGCCCGCAGCCAATGGCGTTGCAGCACCAAGGAAACCGCCGCTGTTGACCGGAGCGCCGGTTGTATCTTCACTCTGAAGAGAGGAATTACTGATCGCACGGACGTCACTTTGAGGTGCATCAGACGGAGCAGTGGTCGCACTCCCCATGCCGGTGTTTAAATCCGGGCGTGCGGGCAGGGCATAAGTTTGCTTGGCGATGGTTGTACAAACCGTGCCAGGACCGGACATGGTGCCGTCTTGCGCCACCAGAATCGGGTCGATACGGACTTTGGAATTGTTTGAGGTGTTCAGGCGGTCCGCAGCGGCACGAGATAATGAAATCACACGGTCATTGCCATAAGGACCCCGGTCATTGATGCGCACGATAACCATACGACCATTCGCGATATTAGTGATTCGCGCGTAGCTTGGAATTGGCAGTGTTGGGTGTGCTGCGGTCAACGCCGACGGATCAAAGGTTTCGCCTGATGCCGTCAGATTGCTACCGGGTTCTGCGTCATAAATGGCAGCAAGACCGGCCTGACTGAAGTTCGCCGGATTTTGCACGATTTTGTAGCTCTTACCGTTATTTTCGTAATCCTGATTGACCGAAGGATTCAACGGTTCGAAGCGCGGGTCTGCGCCGCTGATTTCAACCACCGGGCCATTACACACCGCCGGTTGCGGTTGCTGGTTTACTTGTTGTTGGTCGCCTTCATCAGACGAGCAGCCAGCCAGTAATGCAGCTACTACACAGATCCCAAGCCAACGCTTTACCATTACCCACCTCATCCACTTACACGCTTTTTGATAACATTTTTCTGTGGGTGTGTATCGACATCACGATACCAAACCCGGCCATCAGAACAATGAGTGCCGAGCCCCCGTAACTCACCAGCGGCAAAGGTACTCCGACCACGGGTAAAATACCACTAACCATGCCAATGTTAACAAACACATATACGAATAAAAT